>NZ_JAVHZD010000050.1:0-38203 GCF_031119615.1 Paraburkholderia sp. SARCC-3016
CCAAGCGGTCTTAGGAAGACAAAACATTCTACCAACTCCTTGGCTCACAGAACGACATGGCTACGATCCGACTTCGCTGGTCAGCTACGCCAACGTCGACACCTCGCCGGCGCACGGGCTCTGGATCACCTGCGGCGCGAGCCTCTCGCCGTGGAACACGCATCTGTCCAGCGAAGAATACGAGCCGGACGCGACCAAAGCGGCCACCGACGCGCAGTTGCGCGCATACAGCCAGAACCTTTTCGGCGATCCGGCCAAGGCGAACCCGTATCACTACGGTCATTTGCCGGAGATCACCGTGCATCCGGACGGCACGGGCAGCGTCAGGAAGCACTATTGCCTCGGCCGCATCTCGCACGAGCTGATCCAGGTGATGCCCGACCAGCGCACCGTGCTGATGGGAGACGACGCAACCAACGGCGGCCTCTTCATGTTCATCGCGGACGCTGCGAAGGACCTGTCGGCGGGCACGCTGTACGTCGCGAAGTGGAATCAGACGTCGTCGGCGGGCGCGGGCTCGGCCACCCTGTCCTGGATCAGACTCGGCCACGCGACGAGCGCCGAGATCGAAGCGCTCGCGGACCAGTTGAAGGCGGCGGACATCATGGACGTCATTCCGGTCAGCAACACGGATACGACGCAGTACCCCGGCTACCAGAAGATCCACTTCAATAACTCTTTCAACTGGGTGCAAATCCGGCCGGGTATGGAAAAGGCCGCGACCTTCCTCGAGACGCATCGCTACGCGGCGCTTGCCGGCGCGAGCATGTGCTTCACGAAGCTCGAAGGAACGACCGTCAATGCGCGCGACAAGGTGTTGTACTCGGCGATGTCGCAAATCGTGACGTCGATGGTGCGCGGCAATGTCCATTCCACCGACATCGCGCTCGACAAGGCAATTAGCGCAGGCGCGGTCTATGCGCTGAATCTGCGCGGCGGCCAGCACGCGACCGACGGTTCGGCGATCGACAGCGAATGGGTGCCGGTCGACATGAGCGCGCCGGCGGCACTGGTCGGCGAGGATCTGGCGACGCCCGATGCGCTCGGCAACACGGCGAACGTCGACAGGATCGCGAGCCCGGACAACCTGAAGTTTTCGGAGAAGCTGCGCACGCTGTTCATCGGCGAAGACAGCAGCCAGCACGTGAACAACTTCCTGTGGGCGTACAACGTCGATACGAAGACACTGTCGCGCGTGCTGTCGACGCCGGCTGGCGCGGAATCGACGGGCCTGCATGCGGTCGACGAGATCAACGGCTGGACCTACGTCATGAGCAATTTCCAGCACGCCGGCGACTGGGGCGGTATTCACAGCAAAGTGCAGCCCACGCTCGATCCACTCGTGCGTGCGAATTTCAAGGACGGATATGGCGCGTCGGTCGGCTATTTGACGGCGGAACCGACGGCCGTGAAGCTTTAATGACGCGGTAGGGGTAGCAGGAAGCTTTCGGCCACGCTCGAGCGTGGCCTTTTTTCGTTGCGCCCCATATTGTGGGAGACCGGCGGTTGGAGTATCAGCCTCGACTGCGTCGTGGCGTCGTCGCGTCGTCTAGAATGCAACTAACTGTCTGGCTCGCAAGCCGCCCGCCAGCATTCGAGCGGTCCCGCGCCGGTATGACTTCAAGCGGCCGATCAGTGGTTTTCAGCTCAGTGAGGCAAGCAGAATAGACAACTTCCGGATGTGAGCCTTGAACGCTTCGTCGATTTCACGGTCATGTCCAGAACTCAGATGCGGCGCTTCGGCAAGTTCGACCTGCTGCTGGAATTCGTCGGCGATCCTCCGCCGTTCGTCGGGCGGCATCGCGCGGATCAGCGACACCAGCAGCAGTTCCTGTGCGTGAACGATCCCGAGCATCGCTTGCGCGTTCATGTCGACCTCCATCCAGCGCCGTCGCCGATATGTCGTCTTTCAATTCCATACTAGTGCAAGCCGGATCGAAGGTCGCACTGCATTCGTGCAGGAGCCGTGGCCGTGCCCGCAACCCTGGTGAGAGGCATGCCGGCCTCGCGTTGGGCGCAGGCAGCCGCGAGCCCGCGCGTTCGACGTTCGTGCGGGCGGGGCATGTACCTTGCGTGGCACTGCCGTCGCGGATGACGGGACACGACAAATGTCCTAATCTGCTTATTTATCCACCAGACCGGCTCGCGCCGCCTGTGCCTTATCGCTTGCGTGCGGTTCAGGTGCGTGCCGCGTCGCTTTACCGGAGGCCTCGATGACAGCGGTGGATCTGGAATTCGACCAGCTCAACAGCACCGTCGATGCGCTGCGGCGCTCGATTTCGAATCGCATGATGTACGGCGTCGGCAAGGATGCCGTCACCGCGCGCCCGCAAGACTGGCTGCACGCCGCCGCGCTTACCGTGCGCGACCGGCTCGTCGCGCGCTGGATGAAAACGACGCGCGAGCAATACGAACAGGACGTCAAGCGCGTCTATTACCTGTCGATGGAATTTCTGATCGGCCGCACGTTTACGAACGCGCTGCTCGCGCTCGGCATCTACGATCAGATGAAGGAGGCGCTGGCGAGCCTCGGCGTCGATATGGAAACGCTGACCGATCTCGAGCCCGACGCGGCGCTCGGCAATGGCGGCCTTGGCCGACTGGCCGCGTGCTTTCTCGATTCGATGGCCACGCTCGGCATTCCGGGCTTCGGCTACGGCATCCGCTACGAGTACGGGATGTTCCGCCAGCAGATCGTGAACGGCGAGCAGGTCGAAACACCGGACTACTGGCTGCGCGCGGGCAATCCGTGGGAATTTCCGCGACCCGAGGTGCAGTACATCGTGCATTTCGGCGGCCGCACCGTGCAGCGCAACGACCATATCGAATGGATCGAAACGCAGCATGTCAACGCGATGGCATACGACACGGTCATTCCCGGTTTTGCGACGAGCGCGACGAACACGCTGCGCCTGTGGTCCGCGCGCGCGACCGAAGAACTCGATCTGTCCGCGTTCAACCAGGGCGACTACCGCCGCGCGGTCGACGCGAAAAATATGTCGGAGAACGTATCGCGTCTGCTGTATCCGGACGACTCGACGTCAGCCGGACGCGAGCTACGGCTGAGGCAGGAGTACTTCTTCGTCTCGGCGACGATGCAGGATCTGATCCGCCGCTATCTGCGCACGCACAGCACGTTCGGCCGCTTCGCGGAGAAGGTCGCGGTGCACCTGAACGATACGCATCCGGTGCTTGCGATTCCCGAATTGATGCGGCTGCTGGTCGACGTGCATCGCGTGCCTTGGGACAAGGCGTGGAAAGACGTGCAGCAGGTGTTTTCGTACACGAATCACACGCTGATGCCCGAAGCGCTCGAAACCTGGGACGTCGAAACGCTCGCGCGTCTGTTGCCGCGTCACCTCGAAATCATCTTCGAGATCAATGCGGAGTTTCTGAAGCGTGTCAGCGAGCATTCGGGTCATGACGTCGATATGATCCGCCGCATTTCGCTCGTCGACGAATATGGGCAGCGGCGCGTGCGGATGGCGCATCTGGCGATCGTCGCGAGCCAGAAGGTGAATGGGGTATCGAAGCTGCACTCGCAACTGATGACGCGCGATATCTTCGCCGACTTCGCGCGCATGTACCCCGAGCGCTTTACGAACGTGACGAACGGCGTGACGCCGCGGCGTTGGCTTGCGCAGGCGAGCCCGTCGATGTCGTCGCTGATCGACCAGCAGATCGGCGCGCGCTGGCGCCGCGATCTGTTCGAGCTGTCGAAGCTGCGCGAGCTGAAAAACGACCCTGCGTTCGTCGATGCTTTCCGCGAAGCGAAGCGGCAGAACAAGCAGCGTCTCGTGCAGCGCCTGTCCGAACATACGAAGATCGGCTTCGATCCGGACGCGCTATTCGATCTGCAGGTCAAGCGCATTCACGAATACAAGCGGCAGTTGCTGAACGTGCTGCATGTGATCGTGCGTTACAACCGGATTCTCGCGGAGCCGCAGCGCGATTGGGTGCCGCGCGTCGTCATGTTTGCGGGCAAAGCCGCATCCGCGTACCGGATGGCGAAGACCATCATCAAGCTGATCGGCGACGTCGGCGCGAAGGTGAACAACGATCCGGTCGTCGGCGACCGTCTGAAGGTGGTGTTCGTGCCGAACTACGGCGTGAGCGTCGCCGAGCTGATCATTCCGGCCGCCGATCTTTCCGAACAGATTTCGATGGCGGGCACCGAGGCGTCGGGCACCGGCAACATGAAGCTCGCGTTGAACGGCGCGCTGACGATCGGCACGCTCGATGGCGCGAACATCGAAATCTGCGATGCGGTGGGACGCGAGAACATCTTTATCTTCGGCCACACAGCCGACGAAGTGGACAACCTGCGCGCGACCGGTTACAGGCCGCGTCAGTTGTACGAAGACGACCCCGAGCTGCGGGTGGCGCTCGACCAGATCCGCACCGGGTTTTTTTCGCCCGACGACCCGCTGCGGTTTTCGGACATCTTTCACACGCTGGTCGACTGGGGCGATCACTATATGGTGCTCGCCGATTTCGCGGCGTTTGCGAAAGCGCAGGATGAAGTCGACCGGCGCTTCGTCGATACACGCGGCTGGGCGGCGAGTGCGATCGAAAACGTGGCCGGCATGGGGCAGTTTTCGTCGGATCGCACGATTGCCGAATACGCGCGCGATATCTGGCAGGTGAAACCGCTCGACATGGAGTGAGTCGCGAGTGCGGGCTGCGGTGCGGCGCAGCCCGCAACCGCGCTTACCCGTCGATCGTCTCGGCGTCGCGCGCCGCGCGCACGCCAAGCTGTCCGTTTCTGAAGTCGAACAGCAGATCGATGTTCTGCAACGCCATCAGCCCGATCACAATCCGGTTCGCGCCGGCCTGCGTCTTCGCGATGGCGACCTGTGCGCCTTCGAAGCGATGCGCCCAAGGCCCGACGCCGAGCGCGACGTCATAGTTGCCCTGCTTGAGCACGGTATTTTCATCGCCGTCGCCGACCCAGGCGGGTGCCTTGTCGGTCTCGATACGGATCATGCCGCTGCCGCCCGTCGCGAACACGACGGGCGCGCAAAAGCGCATCTTGTCGGCGACCTGCACGCATCCGGCCGGCCATTGCAGCGCGCCGCCCGGTGCCGCTCGCAACGGCAGCAGCGTAAAGCCGGTCGCAACCGCATTCGACGGACTCAATACCAGAAACGGTCGCGCAAGATCCGCATGCACGAGGTACCGCTCGCCGATTCGCGCGGGCAGTGCACGTAATGGCTGTGCGCAGCACGTGTCGTTCGGCGCATCGGCCGCGGCGCCGAGAATGCCTGAAAACGCCCAGCCAAATTCGCCCGTGTAGCCGTCCATCGCGACGCAGCGTTTTATGCCCGGCATGCAGCGCACATCGTCGACCGATTGCGCCGCGATATCGACGGGCTTCGTACCCGCCATGCTGAACGGCACGTCCACCACGGGTCCCGAGGCTTGCGCGCCGGTCGGAAACGTCAGCGTCGTTCGCATGCCGGCGGCCGCATAGCTCGTGCGCGGCAGCGCCGAAGAGAGCACTCGCACGCCACGCGTGCCCGTATCGAACATCAGGTAGACCGCTTTGCCGTCGATCACCGTGGGCAGGCCAAGCCGCGCGTGGCCGAGGTCGCTACGTTCGACATGCAGCGGAACCAGCAGGCCGTCACGGCCCCCGTTGATGAGACCCGCGGTGGAAGCGGGCGGTGTCGGCACCGTGATCGACGTGCCGCAGCCGGTAACCCACAGCGCCGAAACGAGGACGGTGAAGCATGCGCCGGTGCGCGACACGGCGCGGCGCGTCGAAGAGAAGAGCGTCATAAGACACACCTTGCGGTTGCGCGTGTCCCAATGGCGATCCCATCGCGCGAATGCGTACGGCAGAGATGGGGTGGCCGAAACTGGGAACGCGGGTGACAAAAACCGCAAACTCTACGCGCGCGCGGCGGCGACTCTGCAAAAATCTGTGAAAGCTAGACGTCCTGAAGACGTTTGATCGCCGTTGCCCTGACGCGGCCGATCGTGGCTCGCTCGAGGCCGCCGGTCAGTGCGGCGATCACTTCGTCGACGCTGCGCGACATCGCTTCGACGCGGAACGTGATGCGCTCATGACGTTTGTCGATGGTCATCACATAGAGTCGCAGATCGGTGCCGAGGGCGGTATGCAGCGCACGCCGGCCGACCGAAGACGAAGTGCCGGGCACCGTGATGTCGATGGTGACAAACGAGGAAGACAGCTGAGGGGCGGCTGCCGCGCGAAGCCCGCGCGGCGCGGGACGTTCGCGGGCGGTTGAAGGTTCGTGCATCTTCGAAGTGCCGACGCGAGCGGGGACGGCACGGCTGTTATGACCTGTTCACTGTAGCCTCGCACGTCTTAAACGAGTGCAAAAGCGCGCCGAAGGCGCGTTAACTTTCTGTTAACGCGTTGGCGATTGCGGACTTGTTCGCCCGGCTTCCATCAGCTTACCGGCGTGGCCGCCAGCGCGTCTCGAACCGTTTGCGCGACGCGCTCGACGAAGTCGAGATCGAGGCTCGACAGCGCCTCGCGTTCACCTTCGCTGGACTGCACGATGAGCCGGTGCGTGACATCCTGGCTGATCCACGTGAGCCAGCCGACTACGACGAGCATCGCGCCGCACACGATTCCGGCCGGCGACCGGAACGCGCCGCCGACCACCGCGCTGGCCGCGCCCGCCACCGAGATGACGATCGGCAGCAAGCGATTGCGCGGCACGGTGACGACGCGCACGCCGCCAATGTCCCGCAGGGGGAAGACCTGGCCGGCGGCGGACAGGGCGTTGCGCGTGACCGAGACACCGCGCTCGTTGAAGGGAAGATCCATCGGCAGGCCACACGAGTATGAAATATGTGTGAATTATGCCGCCGACCAACGACGAGGTTACGGATTTTTGCATGCGACCGGCGCGCGCACCCCGGCCCGCATGCTTCGTTGACCGCGCCGGCCTGCGTGGTCAGGGTGTCTGAATACCCCGTGTGTTGACGAACACCGCATACAACGTCGAGGTCGCCGCGATGAACAGGCGATTGCGTTTGGGCCCGCCGAACGTCACATTGGCCACGGTTTCGGGCGTGAGGATCTTGCCGATCAATTCGCCCGAGGCGTCGATGCAGTGCACGCCGTCGCCCGCGCTCACCCACAGGTTGCCATCTTCGTCGAGTCTGAAGCCGTCGGGTATGCCGGGTTCGATCGTCGCAAACACGCGCCCGTTGGTCAGCTTCCCGCCGTCCGTCACGTCGAACACGCGAATATGATGAGGCGCGTCCGGTGCGTGCGAGCGGCCGGAATCCGCGATGAACAACTGCCGTTCATCGGCTGAGAACGCAAGCCCGTTGGGTTTGACGAAGTCGTCGGCGACCACGGTGATTTCACCTGTTTGCGGATCGCAGCGGTACACATGGCATCCGCCGATCTCGCTCTCGGCCTTGTGTCCTTCGTAGTCGGTCAGAATGCCGTAGGGCGGATCCGTGAACCAGACCGTACCGTCCGATTTGATCACGACATCGTTCGGCGAATTGAGGCGCTTGCCGCCCACGCGTTCGGCAAGCACCGTGATCGTACCGTCCGGCTCGGTGCGTGTAACACGCCGGTTGCCGTGCTCGCAGCTGACGAGCCGTCCCTGGCGGTCGCGCGTGTTGCCGTTCGAAAAGCCCGACGGATAGCGGAATACGCTGACCTGCCCGGTCTCTTCTTCCCAGCGCAACATCCGGTTGTTCGGAATGTCGCTTAGCAACAGATAGCGGCCGTCGGCAAAGTACACCGGGCCTTCGGCCCAACGCATGCCCGTGTGTAGCGTCTCCAGTGTGCATACCGGAATCATGTACCGCATGAAGCGCGGATCGATCGCTTCGAAATACGCCATGATACGTCTCCGTTGTTATGACTTCGGCCATGCCGGCCGCTCTGCCTGCTAATCGGTTTTCTTGCGCGGCTTCTCCGCCGCCTGCGACGCATCTGCCGCGGCGGCCGGCGGACGCCGCACTGGCTTGCCCCGCACGTCCCAATAAAAAGTCTCGACATTGGTCAGATGCGTGCGCATGACCTGCTCGGCGCGGTCCGGATCGCGCGCGGCGATTGCGTCGAAAATTCGCGTGTGACAGTCGATCGCCGCATGGAGCGCATCGTGATGCTGCAATGACGTATAGCGCTGATCCTGCAGCACGCTCAACACACTGCGATACAACGCGTCGATCAGCGGATTGTGCGCAAGGCTCGCGATGCCGAAATGAAATGCGTCGTCGGTTCTCGCGAACGTCTCCATGTTGCCCGCGCTCGCTTCATTGTCGCGCAGCAGCTGTTCGAGACGCTTGAGGTCGTCGGCCGAGGTCCACCGGCATGCCTCGCGCGCGAGCGCCACCTCCGTGAAAAGCCGCGTTTGCTGAAACTGCTGCATGCCGCGAGGCGTCGATGCGAACAGCAGCGCCGCTCCCGACAGATGCTCGAGCAGTTCGCTCGGGTCGGGTTCCACGACGCGTGCGCGCTCGCCTGCGCTCACCGAAATCAACCCTTTCTTGTTCAGCCATAACAGTGCCTCGCGCACCGCCGGGCGGCCGACGCCGAAGCGCTCCATCAGTTCGCGCTCGGAAGGCAGCGGATCGCCCACGCCGACTTCTCCCGACAGGATCATCGCTTCCAGATGCTGGGCGACCTGATCGAACAGGCGCTGGCGTTTGATCGGGAAAGTAGCGGGGGGCGTGGACATAAAAGGCTCGTGATGGCGGCGATAAACTTACTATGCTACACGCTCCCTTCAGCGCCGAGTACGCGCCGCTTGGCGGCGACGAGCGCGGCGAGGCATCGGTCCCGCCATGCGCGGCGCGCGGGCAATGCATCGGCCGGCGTCAGCACGCGGCGCTGCTGCTCGATGGCGGCGACGAGCTGCGGCCCCCATTCGCGCGGGTCCGCCTGCTCTTTCGCGAGGCCGTAATACATCGGTCCGAGATTGCGGCAGTATTCGGCCACGCCCTGCTGCGCGTTCAGATCGATGGTCTCGAACGGCCCCATGAAAAACCAGCGCAAGCCGAGGCCGTCGGCCACCGCCTTGTCGACATCGGCCACGCTCAGCACGCCGTCTTCGACGAGCCGGAACGCCTCGCCGAGCAGCGCGCTTTGCAGCCGGTTCACGACGAAGCCGTTGACCTCGCGGGACAGACGGATCGGCGCCTGGCCGACCTGCTCCATCAGTTTCGCGGCGCGCTCGAGCACCGCCGGATCGGTCCAGGGCGCCGGCACCAGCTCGACGAGCGGAATCAGATGCGGCGGATTGATCGGGTGCACGACGAGGCAGCGCGCGCGTGTCGCGAGATGATCGGTGAACGACGACGCCGGTAGACCGGACGTCGAACTCGCGAGCACGACATCGGGTGCGGCAAGCGTGTCGAGCCGCTGATACAGCTCGCGTTTGATCTGCACGCGCTCCGGCGCGCTTTCCTGAACATAGTCGGCGTTGGCGAGCGCCTCTTCGAGCGTCGCGCATGGATGGAGCCTTGCGCAGACCGTATCGGCGCTCTCGCTGCCGCCGAGCCCCTGTTTCGCGAGACTGCCGATCGACTCGCGCACGAACGCGAGCGTCTGCTGCACGGCCGCAGGCGTCGCGTCCCACACGGCAACGTCGAAACCGGCGCGCGAGAAAACGAGGGCCCACGACGAGCCGACCACGCCACATCCAATCACCGCAACCCGAGTCATAAACGATCCACTCCAGAAAGATTAGCCGGCCGCGTTCACGGCCGCTTTGCGGCGACGGATCGCCGCGTACACGGACAAGGCGACCGCTACGATCAGAATGCCGCCGTTGAAGAAATATTCGACATAGAACGGTGCGCCCAGCTGTTGCACGCCCGAGAACGAGAACGCGACGATCAGGATCGCGAGCAGCGTGCCGCCGACGTTGACGCGCCCTGGCCGGATCGACGTGGCGCCGAGCAGCGAGCCCGCAAAGGCCGGCAGCAGATATTCGGCGCCGACCGAGGGCGTGCCCGAACGCAGAATGCTGCCGAGCAGGACGCCCGCGATGGCGCATAACAGCCCCGACGCGGCGAACGCGCCGCAGATGTAGCTGCCGGTGCGCAGGCCGGACAGTTCGGCCGCGCGCGCGTTCGAACCGATCACATAAAGACTGCGTCCGACCGGCAGCCGCTCGAGCACGATCCACAGCACGATCGCGACGATCGCCACGTAGACCGCGGGCAGCGGCACGTAGCCGAGCACCTGGGACAGGTTCGAAAAGCCGTCGGGCAGGTTGAAGCCGGCGATCTGCTGGCCGCCCGTGTACCAGTTCGACACGCCGTAGAGCAACGATCCCATGCCCATCGTCGCAATGAACGAGTCGATCTTGAAGCGCGTGACCAGAATGCCGTTGATCAAACCGACTAACGCGCCGATCGCGATGACGAGCGCGGCGGCAACGGGCCACGACAGCCCGCTGTTGACCTGAAAGCCGATCACGAGCACCTGCGCCATGCCGACGTGATATCCGACCGAAAGATCGAAGCGCCCGGTGGCGAGCGGCAGCATCACGGCGAACGCGAGCAGCGCTGTCACCGACTGGCTCGTCAGCAGATTGCCGATGTTTCCGCTGCTCAGAAACGTGTCCGGCCGCAGCGCGGAGAACACGATCAGAACGAGCGCGAACACGAAAATCAGCCCGTAGTTCGCGAACAGTTCGACCGCGCGTTTCGCGGCTGTGGGCGGGGGCCTGCGCGGCGCCGTCGGCCCGCTTGCCCTGCTCGATTCGACGCCATTTCCGCTGGTGCTATTCATACGTTATCCGAAAGGTAGGTCGCGTCTTGCGCGCCGGACCGGCGCTCGCCGAGGGACGAGCGCGCGATCAGCGCATCCATCGTCAATGCGTGGCCGGCGAGTTCCGCGGCGACGCGGCCGCGGTCGATCACGAGGGCGCGGTCGCAGACGGCCGCGACTTCTTCGAGGTCCGACGACACGACGATCACGGCCGCGCCGTCGGCCGCCGCCTTGCGCAGCATCTGGTGAATCGACAGCTTGGCGCCGATGTCGACGCCCGCGGTGGGTTCCTCGAGAATCACCACGCGCGCACGCGCTTCGAGCCAGCGTGCGAGACATACCTTCTGCTGGTTGCCGCCGCTGAGCCAGTCGATCAGCGAGCCCGGATTGCGCGGGCGCACGTCGAACTGCTCGAGACGCGCATGCACGGTCTTGCGCTCGGTCGCCGTAGCGCGCGGCTGCCAGAGACCGCGCGCGGTGATGAGCGGATTGGGAAACAGGTTTTCGGCGAGCGTCATGCCGGGAAACGTGCTCTCGCGCATGCGGTCGCCGGCGAGCAGCACGATGCCCGCGCGGATGCGCGCGCCGATTCCGTCGGTACGCGGCAGGGCGCTGCCATCGAGCACGATGCGCCCCGCATCCGCCGTCAACGCGCCGAAGATCGCACGGCCCGCGGCTTCCTGTCCGCCGCCGCGCAAGCCGACGAGGCCGAGCACTTCGCCCGGGCTCGCGTCGAACGACAGCGGCCCGCGGCCTTCGACCACGAGATCCTCCACGCGCAGCGCGGCAGGCTGCCGGACCGCATCGTGACGCGCGATCTCGACGCTTTCGAGCGGCCGGCCGAGCATCTGCGCGATCAGCCGTTCCGGATTCGTCGCGCGGATCTGCGCCGTATGCACGTGGCGGCCGTCGCGAAACACGGTCACGCGGTCTGCGAGGCCGAACAGCTCGTTGAGCCGATGCGAGACGTAGATGATGCTGGTGCCCGCGTCGCGCAGACGGCGGATCGCTTCGAAGAGCCGTTGCGCATCGGCTTCGGGCAGGGCGGCGGTCGGCTCGTCGAGCACGAGCGCGCGCGGCTTGCCCGCGAGGCTGCGCACGATGCCGAGGATCGCCTTCTCGGACAGGCTCAGCGTGACGACGAGGCGTTCGGGATCGGGCGGGTCGACGTCCATCGCCGCGTAGAGCGGCGCGACCTGGCGCATCACCGCCTGCCAGTCGATGAGCCCGCGCTTGCGCGGGTAGCCCGCGATCAGCGCAATATTTTCGCCGACGCTCAGATCGTCGACGAGTGCGAGATCCTGGTGAACGAAGGCAAGCGGCAAGGCGTCGACGGCCGGGTCGGTGACCTTGCCGTCGAGCCGTATCTCGCCGCCGTCGGCCTGATAGACGCCCGCGAGAATCTTGATGAAGGTCGATTTGCCGGCACCGTTTTCACCGATCAGCGCATGAATCTCGCCGGCGCGTAACTCGAACGACGCGGCGTCGAGCGCAAGCGCACCGAAGAAGCGCTTGGTGATGCTGCGCGCCTCGAGCAGCGGCACGGTGCCGGCCGTCATCGTCAGCCCCCGCTCTTGGCGCCGCAAGCCGCGTTCGTGCCGCGCCAGATGTTCTGGTAATGGCACGCGAAGCCGTTGCTCGGGATGAACTCGTTGTTCTTGCCGCCTTCGGCATCGGCGTTTTCTTTCGTGACGAGATAGGTCGGCTGCACGAATTTCGACGGCGGTTCGCCGGCCATCGCGCGCACGATCGAATCCACCGCTTCGTAACCGAACAGCGTGCTCGGCTCCGGGACGGTCGCGACTTCGTATTCGCCTTTGCGGATCATGTCGTAGGCGGACGGCGGCCCATCCGAGCCGACCAGATGCACTTCGTCGGGCTTCACGCCCGAAGCGCGCAACGCCGACGCGATGTACGGATAGAAATTGTCGCAGCAGGTCGTGCCCCACCAGCCCTTGCCCTGATTCGCGACGATGCCGGAGATGACGGCCGGAATCCGGCGTGTCTGATCGGCGATCGGAATGTTCACCATGTCGATGAACTTGCAGCCGCTGCAGCCCTTGATCGGATCGGTCGCAGCCTCGGCCTTGAAGCGCGCGATCGCAAAGCTGTTGTCGAGGAAGTGCAGGTCTTTGCCCGTGCCGTTCGACTGGGCGATCACATAGGCCGCTTGCGTCTCGCCGATTTCAGCGGGATTCGACGAGATGTTGTTGTACAGGCCAAGCTTCGGATCCGGGCCCGGGAACGCGGTCGCGTGAATGCCGATCACCGGAATGTGCTGCGCGACCGCCTGCTTGATCGGGCCTTGCAACGCGCTGGCGTCGGCGGACGTCACGATCGCGGCGGGCTTGCTCGCGACCGCCTGTTGCATCGCGGCGAGCGTGCCGGTCACGGTGCCCTGGCCGTTCAGCACGACCGCTTTCCAGCCCAGCGCCTTCGCCGCTTCGGTGACGCCGCGGCCCCAGTTCACGAACGACACGTACGACTGGTCCGCCGAGACGTAGACGATGGTCAGCGGCTGGGTCGATGCGCGCGGACCGCTGGTCGGTCCTTTCCATTCGGTTTGCGCCTGCGTGCGTTCCTTGACGATGGCTTTCGCGTCGTCGACGGAAATCGTCTTGCGGATTTGCGGTTGCGGCCATGCGTCGTATGGCGTCGCGCGCGTTTGAGTTTGTGCGAACGCGTGGCCGGCCGCCAGCAGTCCGCCGCAAAGGAACGCGAGCATGGCGGCCCCGCGCCGCCTTTTTCCGTCCCGCGCGCTGAAGTTGCGGCCCGTTGCCGGGTACGGCCGCTCACCGTTGATGTTCGAAAGCATGTCGTCTCCTCAGTGGGTCGCCATCACGGCGACGTTTATTTGACCCTTCGTCCGCTTAGTAGCTGTTCAACCAGTATGACAAGTTGATATGTCGGTAGTCAGCAGTGTTTACCCGTATGGGGATAAACGCGCGTGCGGTGTACTTCTCGACAGCGCCTTATGCATGATCAATCGATCGTCGTTAATCGATCATATGTTCGATATGGATCAAATTCTCATTGACCCGGCATGCGAGGGGCGACATCCCGGCTGGTGCGGGCGGTCCGGTCGGCTCGCTTTTGTCGCGAAAAGCGACGATAAGCGTCGTGTAATACTCGCTGCGACGACGGATTGCTGCGGGTTAACCATCTGTTGCGGAAGATTGACACCCTTTTCCCTGCCCTCTAGGATAGCGCTCGATTGATCAATTGTTCATTGATGAGCAAATGACGGAGGCAAGGTGAGCGATCTGCTACTCGAGGCGACCGGTCTGAAAAAGTCTTTCGACGGCGTTCCCGCACTCGACGACGGTCGCTTGACGCTGCACCGCGGAAGTGTCCACGCGCTGTGCGGTGGCAACGGCGCCGGCAAGTCGACGTTTCTCAGCATCATCATGGGCATCCTCGAGCGCGATGCCGGCACGATTCTGCTCAACGGGCGCGAGGTTCACTTCCGTTCGCCGGCCGACGCGCTCGCCAACCGGATCGCGATCATCACGCAGGAGCTCACGCCGATCCGCGGCATGACGGTGGCCGAGAACCTCTATCTCGGACGCGAGCCGCGTCGCGCGGGCGTGCTGGTGAAATTCAACGCGCTCGCGCGTAAGGCGCAGCAACTGCTCGACCGGCTCGGCTTCGCGATCGATGCGCGCGCAACGGTCGACTCGCTGAGCCTCGCGCAAATCCAGCTCGTCGAGATCGCCAAGGCGTTCAGCCGCGAATGCGACGTGATGATCATGGACGAGCCGACTTCCGCGATCGGCGAATCGGAAACCGAGGTGTTGTTCAATGCGATCCGCAGCCTGACCGCGCAGGGCACCGGCATCATCTATGTGACGCATCGGCTTTCCGAAGTATTCCGGATTGCAGACCGATACACGGTGTTTCGCGACGGCCGCTTCGTCGATAGCGGCCGCATCGCCGATATCGACCGTTCGTATCTCGTCAGCACGATCGTCGGTCGCAAGCTGAATCAGAACGACAAGAAGCGCCGGCCCACCGGCGAAACGATCCTCGAAACCGCTGGCCTCTCGCGCAATGCGGAGTTCGAGGATATTTCGCTGTCGGTCAGCGCCGGCGAAGTGCTCGGCATCTACGGTTTGATGGGCTCGGGCCGCAGCGAGTATCTGAACTGCGTCTACGGGCTCACGAACGCGCAGGATGGCGAAGTGAAATTCAAGGGGCGCAGGCTTGCGCCGGGCAGCCCGCGCCAGGCGATCCGCGCCGGTCTCGCGCTCGTCACCGAGGACCGCAAGGAAACCGGCCTGATCCTGTCGTCGTCGGTGCGCGACAACATTTCGCTGTCCGCTTATCCGGCACTGTCGCGCTTTTCGCTGATCGACGGGCGCAAGGTCAAGGCGCTCGTGCGCGCGATGATCGATCGCATGCGCATCAAGACCGCTTCGGCTTCGCTGCCGGTTTCGTCGATGAGCGGCGGCAACCAGCAGAAAGTCGTGCTGGCGCGCTGCCTGTCGACGAGCCCCGTCTGCCTGCTGTGCGACGAGCCGACGCGCGGCATCGACGAAGGCGCCAAGCGGGAGATTTACCAGTTGCTCGACGATTTCGTCACGCAGGGCGGCGCGGCCATTGTCGTGTCGTCCGAAGCTCAGGAAGTACTCGACGTCAGCGATCGCATCGCAATCTTCAAGTCCGGGCGGTTGGTCTCCGTGATCGACGGCCATCTCTCCAGCCAGGAAGACCTTCTGCACCTCGCGTCATGAATACACCACTCTCACCTTCGGTCAGCGTTCCCGCGCAGAAAAGCCGTGCCGCGCAGATGCATCAGCTTTACCAGCGTTACGGCATGCTCGCGGCGCTGGTGCTGCTGTGCATCGTGCTGTCTTTCGCGAACCAGTATTTCCTGACGTGGGGCAACATCGCCGACGTCCTCCGGCAGACCTCGATCAACGGGATTCTCGCGGTCGGCATGACCTACGTCGTTCTGACCGGCGGCATCGACCTGTCGGTCGGCTCGACGCTCGCGCTGGCGGGCATGGTCAGCGCGAGCGTCGTGACCGGCGCGCATCCGCACGGTGTCGCGCTGGGGCTGCTGGCGGGTCTGCTGGTCGGCGCGGCGGTCGGCGCGGTCAACGGCATCGTGGTCGCGCGGCTCGCCGTGCCGTCGTTCGTCGCGACGCTCGGCATGCTCAGCGTCGCGCGCGGTCTGACGTTCATCTACAACGACGGCATGCCGATCGCCGATCTGCCCGACGGCTTTCTGCGCACGGGTACCGGCAACTTCGCCGGCGTGCCGGTGCCGGTGATCGTGTTCGCGCTGGTGGTGCTGCTGTTCTGGTTCGTGCTGCGCTACACGACTTACGGCCGCTACGTCTATGCGGTCGGCGGCAACGCGAAGAGCGCGAAAACGAGCGGCATCAGCACCGGCAAGATCATTTTTTCGGTGTACGTGATCGGCGGGCTGCTGGCCGGACTTGCCGGCATCGTGCTGGCTGCGCGCACCACGTCGGCTCTGCCGCAGGCGGGTCTGTCGTACGAGCTCGACGCGATCGCCGCCGTGGTGATCGGCGGCACGAGTCTGTCGGGCGGCTCGGGCTCGCTCGGCGGCACGGTGGTCGGCGCGCTGCTGATCGGCGTGATCAACAACGGTTTGAATCTGCTGGGCGTGTCGTCCTACTACCAGCAGGTCGTGAAGGGCGTGATCATCGTCGGCGCGGTTCTGCTCGATGTATCGCGCAAGAAGCAGTGACCTCCATCCAGGATCGGACTTAACAACAAACTCAGGAGACGATCAGTGAAGCTACGGAATCAGGCAGTGCTGGCGGCCGTGCTCGCCGCGATGACGATCGGCGTCGCGCAGGCGGCGAAGCCGGTTCGCATCGGCGTCATGCCGTATGGCCTCAAAGCCGAATTCATGCAGATGTGGACCAACGCCGTCAAGCAGGATCCGGCGGTCAAGAACGGCTCGGCGCAGATCGTCGTGTTCGACGGCAACTACGATGCGCTCACGCAAAGCAATCAGTTCGACACCATGATCACGCAGAAGTACGACGCGATCATCTTTGCGCCGATCGACAAGAATGCCGGCGCGGCCGCGGTCGCGAAGGCCGTGGCCGCCCATATTCCGGTGATCGGCTCCAACACGCACGTGTCCGGCGACCAGCTGACTTCGTACGTCGGCAACGACGACGTCGTCGCGGGCCGGCTCGAAGCCGAAGCGATCGTCAAGGCGATCGGCGGCAAAGGCAACGTCGTGATCATCGAGGGGCCGATCGGCCAGTCGGCGCAGATCGACCGCTCGAAGGGCATTGCCGAAGTGCTCGCGCAGCACAAGGACGTGAAGGTGCTCGAGAACAAGACCGCCAACTGGTCGCGTGCCGAGGCGCTCGCGCTCGTCGAGGACTGGCTGACGTCGCACCCTGGGCAGATCAACGGCGTCATCGCCGAAAACGACGAGGAAGCGCTCGGCGCGATCCAGGCGATGAAGTCGAAGGGGCTCGACCCGAAGAAGATTCCGGTGGCAGGCATCGACGGCATCGCCGACGGCATACAGGCGGCCAAACGCGGCGAGATGACGACCTTCTTCCAGGACGCCAAGGCGCAATCGCAAGGTGCGCTCGATCTCGCGATGCGCGCGGTGGTCGGCCCGACGTACAAGCCGCAGTCCGAAATCTGGACCGAGTACGGCGCGAAGATGCCGTGGAACGGCGGCACCGGCAAGGAGTACACGGTGCCGTGGACGCAGGTCACGCAAGCGAATGCGGACGCCATCCTCAAGAAGGTTCGCGAAGTCTCGCAACAGTAAGCCGTACGTCACCGACCGGAGCAGATCCATGGCGCAGCAAGCAGGCAAACTTTTCGATCTGAGCGGCCGCGTGGCGCTCGTCACCGGCGCGGCGAGCGGCATCGGCTTCGCGGCTGCCGAAAGCCTCGCGGCGGCGGGTGCGCGGCTCGCGCTGCTCGACATCAATCCGGCGGTGCGCGAGGTTGCCGCCACGCTGCAAGGCGGCGAACGGGGTCACGTCGCCGTGGTGGCCGATCTCGTCGCGCCCGGCGCCGCCGAGGCGGCGGTGCGCGACGTCGTCGCCCGCTGCGGCCGGCTCGACATCCTTGTCAACAATGCGGGCGTCGCGTTGCTGGAACCGGCCGAGACGTTGAGCGAGGACGCCTGGGACCGCACCATGGCGCTGAACCTGAAGGCGCCGTTTCTGCTCGCGCAGGCGGCGGGCCGCGAGATGATCGGGCGCGGCTACGGACGCATCGTGAACCTCGCCTCGCAGGCGAGCGTGATCGCGCTCGAACGTCATGCCGCGTACTGCGCGAGCAAGGCGGCGATCGTCGGCATGACGAAGGTGCTCGCGCTCGAATGGGCGAAACACGGCATTACGGTCAACGCTGTTTCGCCGACCGTGGTCGAAACCGAACTGGGCCGCAAAGCGTGGGCGGGCGCGGTCGGCGAAGCAATGAAGGCGAAGATCCCGGCCGGCCGCTTTGCCCGTCCCGACGAAATCGGCGCACTGATTCTTTATCTCGCGAGCGACGCCGCAGCGATGGTGAACGGCGAGAACATCGTGATCGACGGCGGCTACACCGCTCAATAGGCGGCGCAACGCGAAGCCGCGCATAAGAAGCGTGCATGGAAGCGGGTGCATAGGAAACAGCGCACCGGGAAGCGGATAAACGCAACCAGAGAACTCGAGGAAAGCTCATGAATCGCGTCATCAACAATCCGGATCTGGTTGTCGAAGACATGTTGCGCGGCATACTCGCCGCGCATCCGGAACTGCGAGCGTCGGCAGACAATCCGCGCGTCGTCTCGCATGTGAACGCAGGACAGAAGGGCCGCGTGGGCATCGTCACGGGCGGCGGGTCGGGTCACGAACCGGCCTTTATCGGCTATGTCGGCGAGCACCTCGTCGATGCGGTCGCCGTTGGCGAGATCTTCTCGTCGCCGACCGCGAAGTCGTTTGCCGACGCGTTCAAGGCCGCCGATGGCGGCGCGGGCGTCGCGTGCCTGTACGGCAACTACGCCGGCGACAACATGAACGTCAAGATGGCGATGCGCATGGCCGAACGCGACGGCATCCGCGTGGTGCCGGTCGTCGCCAATGACGACGCCGCCTCGGCGCCGCCGGAGGAAATCGCGAAACGCCGCGGTGTGGCCGGCGAGATCGTCATGTGGAAGGTCGCCGGCGCGTGCGCGGCGCTGGGCGCCTCGCTCGACGAAGTGGTGTCGGCCGCGCGCCATGCGATCGAATCGACGCGCTCGATCGGCATCGGTTTGTCGGCGTGCACGATTCCCGCGGTCGGCAAGGCCAACTTCACGATCAAGGATGGCGACATGGAAGTCGGCATCGGCCATCACGGCGAGCCCGGAATCGAAGTGCAGCGCACGGTGCCGGCAAAAGACATGGCGAAGCGGATGCTCGATACGCTGCTGCCCGATCTGCCTTTCGCGCGCGGCGACAAGGTCGCATTGCTGGTTTCCGGGCTCGGCGCGACGCCGCTGATGGAGCAGTACATCCTGTACGGCGAGGTAGCGGACTATCTGCGCGAAGGCGGCATCGAAATCGGCTTTTCGCGCGTCGGCAACCTCTTCACTTCGCTCGAGATGATGGGCGTGACCGTCACGCTGACGCGGCTCGACGACCAACTCTCGCGCGCGCTTCACCATCCGTGCCGAAGCATCGGCATCACCGTAGGAGACGCATCGTGACCGACACTCTCGACATGGCCGCCGCGGGCAGCGTGGTGGCCGATCTGATCGGCGTCATCAATTCGAACCGCCAATACCTGAGCGAAGTCGACGGCGCGATCGGCGACGGCGATCACGGCATCAACATGAGCAAGGGCTTCTCGCAGTGCGGCGAACGCCTCGCGAAGCGCGCCGCGCCGCCGTCGCTGCCGGCTGCGCTCGCCGATCTGTCCGATGCGCTGATGGGCGGCATCGGCGGCTCGATGGGACCGCTGTACGGCTCGTTCTTCCTCGATATGAGCAGCGTGCTCGAAGGACACGCGTTGCTCGACAGCCCACTGTTCTATCGCGCGCTCTCGGCCGGCATCGACGCGGTCCAGGCGATCGGCGACGCGAAAGTGGGCGACAAGACCTTGATCGATACGCTCGAGCCGGCGCGGGCCGCATACGAGGCGGCGCTTGCTGAAAACCGTTCGTTTCGCGAATGCCTCGACGCGATGACCGCGGCCGCCGAAGGCGGCATGAACTCGACGCGCGAACTGCGCGCGCGCGTCGGCCGTGCCAGCCGTCTCGGCGATCGCTCGATCGGCGTGCTCGATGCGGGCGCGTGTTCGTGCTTCCTGATCCTGCGCAGCATGAGCGAATCGCTTGGCGCGTTGCTCGCCGCTGCGAAGCAGGGTGAGAAGCAGGGTGAGAAGCAGACCGGCAAGCAGACCGAGAAGCACCCCGCCTGAACGGGCGCCGAAGGCGCTGCAAAGGCGCTGAAGGGACGCGCAGGCAGGCGATGCGTCTGCCGCGAGGAGACGTCCGTCCGAACGACGCGGGCGCGCAATGGCAGAACGACAGAACAACCTCAAGGAGACGAACATGCAGGCGAGCAAACGGCGGTCCCTGAAGTACCTGACGAGTATCGCGCTGCTGCCGCTCGCCAGCGGCGTGCGCGCGGCGCAGCAGAAGGTCCGCATCGGCGTGGTCGTGCCGACGCTCGACGCGCAGTTCTGGAACAACTACGTCGACTTCATGAAGCAGGGTGCCGGTCAACTCGGCGTCGATCTGACCGTGCTCAATGCAGACAACAAGCCGGACCGCATGGTGAGCAGTCTCGAGGATCTGACCGCGCAGAAGGTGGACGGCATCATTTTCACGCCGTACTGGTCGACGGCGGTGCCCGGACTCACGCTTGCGAAGAACGCGGGCATCCCGGTCATCCTCACCGACTCGTACCCCGACTTCAGCCCGCAAACGCCGCGCTTTCCGAACTACATCGCCTTCATCGGACCGAGCGACGAAGAGGCCGGCTATCAGATGGCGATCAAACTGTTCGCCGCGGTGCCCGCCGGCGCCAACGGCAAGAAGGTGATCGGCGTGGTCAACGGCACGGCCGGCACGTCGGTCGCGATCGATCGGCGCAAAGGGCTCGGACGCGCGCTGAAGGAACATCCCGAGGTGACGGTGGCCGGCGAGGTCGACGGCAACTTCGTGCGCGATACGTCGCAGACCGCCTTCGAATCGCTGTATCAGGGGCATCCCGACATCAAGGGTGTCTGGGCCGCCAACGGCGGCACGGCGACCGGCGTGATGGCCGCGCTGCGCAATGCCGGCAGGATGCCCGGCAAGGATGTCTACGTGGTCGCGATGGACCTGAACCCCGAAAACGTCGAGGCCGTGAAGCGCGGCGAACTGCTGTTCGACATCGGCGGCCACTGGCTGCAGGGCGGCTTTGCGCTCGTGATGCTGTTCGACCAGATCAAGGGCAAGCCCGTGAGCAGGCAGGACGACACGGTCAAGCTTCATCTGCTGCCGCTGAGCCGCGATCAGGTGCCGCAGTTCGAAAAGGACTTCCCGCATGGCCTTCCACCCTACGACTTCCGCAAGCACTCGCGTTTCTACACGCCGAATGCACCGGCCGCGTCGTTCGACATGAAGTACAGCTAAGCATTCGTCAACTTGCACACGCGAGGTTCCCTGTCATGCCCGACGGTATTCGCAGATGACGCTGGTCGCTGAGCACATTAACAAGCGCTTCGGCAATACCGTTGCGCTTCGTGACGTATCGATCGTGCTCGCGCCGAACGAGGTTCACGCGCTGGTCGGCGAGAACGGCGCGGGCAAGTCGACGCTGCTGCGGATCCTCGCCGGCGCCGAGCGGCCCGACGACGGCGCGATGCGCCTCGCCGACGCACGTTACGCACCGCACGCGGTACCGGCACCGCTGATCGCGATCGTCGTCGCAACAGGGCTCGCCAGCGTATTGCACTGGACCGTGCCGACCGTCGGCGGCGGTCGGCCGGTGCCGACAGAATTGCCGCGCTTGACGCCGTGGAGCGTGCCTTTCGATCTGGCGACTCTAGGGATTGTTTGGCAAACGGCGATTAGCATCGCGTTCGTGGGGTTGCTGGAGACGCTGCTGACCGCGAAGCTCGTCGACCAGATGACTGAGTCGCGCTCGAACAAGACGCGGGAATCGTGGGCGCTCGGCGCGGCCAATCTGTGCGCAGGTGCGTTCGGTGGGATTGGCGGTTGCGCGATGATCGGGCAGACGGTGGTGAACGTTGGCATCGGCGGAGCACGCACGCGCGTATCCACGCTGGCAGCCGCGTTTTCGCTACTGCTCTTGATAACGTGCCTCAGTTCCGTGATGGCGCGCATTCCGATGGTGGCGCTGGCGGCGGTGATGATGGTCGTCGCGGTAAAGACCGTCGACTGGCACGGTCTGCGACCCACTACGCTCAAGCGCATGCCATTGATGGAAACGTCAGTCATGCTCGTGTCCGTAGCGGTCACCGTTTATACCGGCAATCTGGCGCTCGGCGTGGTTGGCGGCGTGCTTCTCGCGACCGTGCTGTTCGCGCGGCGCGTGGCGCATGTGGTCCAGGCCACGCGCACGATATCGCTCGATGGAAGCGTGCGCTATGAAGTGCATGGGCCGCTCTTCTTCGGAAGCAGCAACGATCTGGTGGATCGCTTCGAGTACGCGAACGATCCTCGTAACGTCATCATCGATTTTTCGAAGTCCCAGATCTGGGACGCTTCGACGGTCGCCGCTCTTGATTCGATCGAACAGAAGTACCGTCAGCACGACATCGAGGTGCAATTTGTGGGGCTTGACGAACGCAGCTCCGCATTCCATGCGCGCCTGAGCGGAAATCTCAATGTCGGCTGATCCGGAACGTCGGCTCTCGAGCCGACGGATTGGAATGCGCCAGACCACCTCTGCAGGGCCGCTCTGACCATAATCATCTGCCTGCCTCCCAGGGCGAGCGGCGCATCAGGGCGCTGAAATCCCTGCGAACGAACCGTGGATCCTTATACGCCATCACATCGGCCAGACCGGTTCCCTGAGTGGTTTCCGGACGGTGCGCGAGGCTGTCGTACAGCGATTGCATAAACTCGTCCGCGAACCCTCGCGGGTGAGGGTAAGCCGATTCAACGGCGTTCCTCTGCGTGCTTGTGAAGTCATCATATCCGGCACCTACCAGGTCCATGTTGGCGCCTTCTGCGACAAGTGCGGCAAGCGGAAACAGATGAGGAGAGACGCCGTTCGTCGTATGCAAGGCAATGGCAAGCCAGACGGTTTGACTATCGGCTTCGGAAACGCCGTGACTACGCAGGAAATCGCGTGCCGCGTTCGCGCCGTCGACTTCATAGCGCAAATGACTCTCCTGATATCGTTGTGTCAGGCCAAAATCATGAAACATCGACGCGACGTAAAGAAGCTCCGGGTCGACTGCCAAGCCCTTGCGTTTTCCTGCCATTGCGGCCCAGTAATAAACGCGCATCGAGTGATCAAAAAGAAGCTTCCCCTCGGACTCGCGGACAAGCCGGGTCGCGTCGCGCGCGAGTTGGCTATCGGGAACGCTTATGCCGCCAGGCTCGATCTGCGCAACGCGATGAATAGGGTCGGGGGCGGGAGGGGGAGCGGTGCCGTTTGCGGATGCTTGAACGGCGCCGGCAAAGACAGATAGGAGAGCGGCAAGCCCGACAATTACTCCGGTTCGAATCTGCATGTTTCGACTCCTGCTGGATTTAGCGGTTAGGAAGTGCTACTGCCTACAGCAGCGAAATTGGGACGCTTTATCGTCATCTCCATGTCAAATAGACATGCGATTCGTGCCATGAGGCGGGACCAGACATGGCACGGCGTCTCGTTTACCTTGACCTGCAGGTTCGGGAGGTCGAGCGGGATCTGTTTGCAGAACTTCGCGAAGACCAGAACACCACACGCTGTTGTCCGGTCGCGGTATCGGTGCGATCACAGCAAGGAGAATCGCAAATCAAACTGGCCGATTGAACGATTGAACCGTTGCGCGCTCAGGCCGAGGCAGCGAGCGAAGCAAGCCGGTCCAGTACCGCTTGCGCCGCCGCGCCTGCCGACGCAGGGTTCTGCCCGGTCACCAGGTTGCCGTCTATCACTACGTGGCTGCTCCACGGTGCGCCCGCCTCGAACACGGCACCGGCAGCGCGCAGGCGGTCTTCGAGCAACCAGGGTGCGTTGGCGGCAAGGCCCACCTGCATTTCTTCATCGTTCGTGAATGCCGTCATTTTCCGCCCTTTGAACGACCAGCCTTGCGCGTCGCCTGCGGACAGGAAGCTCGCCTGACCGTGACATACCGCGGCCACCACCTGTCGCTCGTTACGGAGCGCCGCGTGCAGAATCTTGCCGACGCTTGCGTCGACCGCGAGGTCCTGCATTGGACCGTGACCGCCCGGCACGAACACGGCGTCGAAGTTTGCCGCGTTTACGTCCTCGATGGACAATGGCGCACGAAGCGAGGCGCCCCAGCGCTCGACATAGGCGGATAATTCGGCGACTTTCCCGGTGTCGCCGTGATTCGCCTGCGGCGAGAGGCTCAGCGCATCGACAATCGACGGCCTGCCCGCCGGCGTCGCGATGGCAATGCGTGCGCCGTTCCGTGTGAAAACGTCATGGGCCACGACGAACTCTTCGGCCCAAAACCCCGTGGGTCGCTGCGTGCCGTCTTTCTGTGTCCACGTCGTGGCGCCAGTCAAAATCATAAGGATGGAATGCATGTGCTTTGCTCGCCTTGAAGTAATGCCCGTAGAGCCGGCCCGCGGTCTGTCAGGAAATGCGGGTCAGTGGCCATCAGGCAGTGGATCGGATATGCGGCGGCTAGTGTCGGATGTGCCGGCGATCGCGTAAATGAACGCACCGCGATTTCACAATTCCCGTATCGGGAACGCCATGTCGGGGGACGCATGAATCGATTCGAAGCGTTGCGAATTTTTTGCGTGACCGCCGAAAGCGCGAATTTCAGGGCGGCTGCGATCCGCATGGGTGTGTCACCGCAAGTGATTACCCGCGTTATCCGCGAACTCGAGGCGGAGTTCGGCGAGCCGCTCTTTCATCGCAGCACGCGCGGAGTTCGGCTGACCGATGTCGGCGAACAGCTTGCGTCGAAGAGCGCAGCCGCGATTGCCGGCATCGACGAGATCTTCGCGCACGGCGCCGCGCGCGCGCCTCGAGAGCTCGCCGGTATCGTGAGGATTGCTGCGCCGACCGCGGTGGGACGGCGTGTCATCACACCAGGGCTCGCGCCGCTCCTGGCGAGTTACCCAGGCCTTGTCGTGGACCTGCGCTTATCGGAAGTCCTCGCCGATGTCGTCGACGAGCAGATCGACATCGGTGTGCGCATCGGGCCGATGCGCGACAGCAGCCATGTCGCAAGACCAGTATCGGGCGCATCGCTCGTGATCGTCGGCTCGCCGGAACTCGTGGCGCGAAGTGGCGAACCGAAAGATCGGGCTGCATTGGAAAAGGCTCCGCTGACCATGCTGATCGACCGCAATACTGGCCGCCCATGGCCATGGTTGCTCGACGGCACTGAACCATTCATACCGTCGAATCCTGTATTCATTACCGACGACCCGGAAGCGGAATGCGAGGCCGTGCTCGCCGGCATGGGCTTCGGTCAATTGCCGGGGCATCTCGCGAACCCGCTGCTGCACGAAAAGAGGCTCGTCGAGGTTCTCGAAACAGTGCGGCCCAGACCCACCGTCATGTACGTCTACCGCCCGCATCGCACACCGGTGCCGGCACGGGTTCGCATAATCTTCGACGCATTGTGCCAACTACTCCAGGATCACGAAGAGACGCGATCTGACTTCGGCACCAGCGCATCGCAGCGCGGCAACGAAGCACCCGGCTGACGTCGATTCGACGCGCACAGGAAATCGCGCACGCCGGTTGAGCACGCCGAATGGCAATCTCCTCGCGACCGTCAAGCATCAAATCACGTTGCATGTATGGACAAGCCCGACGCGCGTATAGCAGCCCCCTTGAATCGCCGGCCGCGGTTTCCCACTGACGATAGCGGGTAGCCATACGACCGTGTCAGTTCGCGGTAGCAGCGCGATTGGCTTGTCGACAGCGAAGCGGTTCGTCGAGGAAGGGTCCTACGTTTTCATCGCGGGACGCTGGAAGGCAGAGCTGGATAGATCGGTTGAAGCAATCGCCCGTAACGTCGTTGCATGCCGCGCTGCGTATTTTTGATCACCGTTGACAAGCAAAAATACGGCGCTTTAGACTGCCTCATCGCCCGAGGCCTGACAACGTTGTCCGCCCCGGAACCGGCATAGAAGCCCCCTGACGAACCAGCGGTTCGTCAGGGGGCTTTTTTTTGTCCGTATTTTCCCCCTGGACCTTGCGCCAACTTCTGGAGATACCGCATGTTGCTGAAGCCGTCGGCCTGGATACGTATGGCCGTTACCGCAGGACTCGCCATCACTACGCTGGCGGCAAGCGCCGCTGACCCCGTCAAAATCGGCTTGCTGGAGGATGCTTCCGGTAACTTCGCACTGGCAACCATTCCGAAGATCCACGCAACGGAACTGGCCGTTGACGAAATCAACGCCAAGGGCGGCATTCTCGGGCGCCCGATCAAGCTGATCGCGTACGACACGCAGTCGGACAACACCAAGTTCCAGGAACTGGCCCGGCGTCTCGTGCAGACCGACAAGCCCGACGTGATTTTCGGCGCATTCTCCAGCGCGTCGCGCGAAGCGATTCGCCCGATCATGGACCGCGCGCATCAGCTCTACTGGTACGACAACCAGTACGAAGGCGGCGTGTGCGACAGCAACACGTTCGTGACGGGCGCGGTGCCGGAGCAGCAGTTCTCGACGCTGATTCCGTGGATGATGCAGAAGTACGGCAAGAAGGTGTACACGATCGCCGCGGACTACAACTTCGGGCAGATCTCGGCGGAATGGGTGCGCAATATCGTCAAGGAGAACGGCGGCACGATGGTCGGCGAGGAATTTATTCCGCTGTCCGTATCGCAGTTCGGCCAGACGATCCAGAACATCCAGAAGGCCAGGCCCGATTTCGTGGTGACGCTGCTGGTGGGCGCGAACCAGGCGTCGTATTACGAACAGCAAGCTTCGGCGCACCTGAATCTGCCGATGGCGAGCTCGGTGAACGTCGGCCAGGCTTATGAGCACAAGCGCTTCAAACCGCCAGCACTGAAGGACATGTACGTGACGGCGAACTACGTCGAAGAAGTCGATACGCCGGCCAGCAACGACTTCAAGAAGCGTTTCCACGCGAAGTTCCCGAACGAGCCGTACATCAATCAGGAAGCAGCGAACGCGTACGACGCGATCTATCTGTACAAGGCCGCTGTTGAAAAAGCGAAATCGACCAATCAGGACGCGGTGCGCAAGGCACTGGAAAGCGGCGGCATCTGCACCGAAGGCGAACAGGGCAAGGTGTGTATCGATCCGAAGAGCCATCACGCCAGCCACACGATTTTCCTCGTGCACGTGAAGGAAGATCACTCGGTCGAGATTCCGAAGGTGTGGGACGACGTGCAGCCGTACTGGCTCGGCAAGGTGGGCTGCGATCTGCCGAACAAGCCCGACCATCGTCAGTACACGCCGTCGAATCTGCCCAGGAAGTCCTGATCCAGACCGGCGCGTCGCGTACAGCAGGCGGCGCGCCGGTTTTTTGAAAGTGGAGCAAGCATGGCCACGCTGTCGGTTGTTTACTCGATCATTTATCAGTTCGGCGACAGCTTCGCCTATCTGGTGCTCGCGGCGCTTGGCCTCGCGGTGATCTTCGGGATGATGGGCGTCATCAATCTCGCGCATGGCGAGTTCATCATGTGCGGCGCGTACGTCACTATCATCGCCGCCAAGCGCGGCGTGCCGCTGCCGCTCGCGATGCTGCTCGGCGCGCTCGCCGCGGCGCTGGCAGGCGTGGCGATCGAGCGGCTGGTGATTCGTCACCTGTACGACCGGCTGTTCGATTCGGTGGTGGCGACCTGGGCAATCAGCCTGATCGTGCAGCAGACCATGCTGCTGGTCGCCGGCCCGTCGCTCGAAGGCATCGGCACGCCGTTCAATTCCTTCTCGCTCGGCGACTATTCGTTCTCGACCTACCGCGCGGTGTTGCCGGTCATTGCGCTGGCGATCCTGTTCGCGCTTTACCTGCTGTTCTTCAAGACCAACTATGGCGTGTGCGCACGTGCGACGATCCAGAACGCGAAGATCGCGCAATGTCTGGGCTTGCGCACCGACCGGCTGTACACGCTGACCTTCGCGCTTGGCGCGGGGCTCGCCGGACTCACCGGCGCCCTCTATGCACCGACCATGACGGCGGTGCCGACGATGGGCAGCAACTTCATCGTGCAGGCCTTCGTTTCGGTGGTAGTGGGCGGCGCCAACGTGCTCGCCGGCACCACGCCGGCTGCCGGCGTGCTCGCGATCATCCAGACCGCGTTGACGGCCTCGTACGGTCAGCTGTTTGGGCAGATCGGCCTGCTGGTAACGGTGATCGTCGTGATCAGGCTGATGCCGCAAGGGCTTGGCAACCTCTTCACGCGCACGCGCTAGGAGATTGACGTGAAATCAGGCAACCTGCCTTCAGGCGGCCGCGCGAGCCGCATGCTGCGTTACCTGCCGTGGCTTGTGGCGTTCTGCGTGCCGCTCGTCGTCGATGCGACGACCAGCGGCAATCTGGCCTACTGCCTGCTGTGGGCATTCGGTGCGGTCGGCCTCGCGGCGATGTGGGGCTACGGTGGGATCCTGTCGTTCGGGCAGACCGCGTTTTTTGGCCTGTCGGGCTACAGCTACGGCATCTTCACGCTCAACTACGGCGATACCTGGTTCGAATCGTGGCTCGGCCTCGGCGCGGGGCTGCTGGTGAGCGCAGTGGTCGCGGCGCTGATCGGCTACATGATTTTCTTCGGCCGTATCAAGGGCGTGTTTATCGGCATCGTGACGTTATCGGTAACTCTGGTGCTCGAAACGTTCATGGCGCAGACCGCGGGCCCGCAATGGGTGATCGGCGAAGCGCGGCTGAACGGCTATAACGGCATGGGCGGCATGCCGCAACTGGCGATTCCGTGGCCGGGCGGACCGCTGACGCTCGAAAACGCCAGCTTCTATTACCTCGTGCTGATCCTGCTGCTGCTGGTCTATGTGGCGATGCGCCGGCTGCTCGACGGTGCCTTTGGCCTCACGCTCATTGCGATTCGCGAGAATCCGCAGCGCGCGGAAATGCTCGGCGTCGACGTGCGCCTCCACCAGTGGCTGGTGTTCGTGCTGGGCTGCACGCTGGGCGGCCTGTCGGGCGCGCTGTACACGATCTGGGGTTCGTACATCACGCCGTCGGCGATGGGCCTCACCGCGGCCGCGATGCCGGTGATCTGGGTGGCGACCTCGGGCAAGAAGAGCATCGGCGGCACCATCGTCGGTACCGCGCTGCTGGTCTGGCTGTCGCAGAACCTCGCGGTGTACGGCAGCCAGTACGCGTTGATCCTGCTCGGCGCGATTCTGCTGGTGGTCGTGCTGGCCGCGCCGGAGGGCCTGCTGCCGTTCGTCACGCGGCAACTGCGGCGTGTCGCCAGCGGACCGGCCCGCGCGCGGCGCAGCCCGGGCACCTGCCTGAAGCGCGAGGAGGGCCAGTCATGACCACGCTGCTCGAAACCCGCGGATTGAAGAAACACTTCGGCGGCGCGCATGTAATCAACGGCATCGACTTCAAGATCGACGCCGGCGAGATCCGCTGCGTGATCGGCCCGAACGGCGCCGGCAAGAGCACCTTCTTCAAGCTGATCACCGGCGAGCACCGGCCTTCCGAAGGCAGCGTGCTGTTTCTCGGCCAGGACATGAGCCATGTGTTGCCGCATCAGCGCATCCGCATGGGCATGAGCATCAAGTTCCAGATTCCCGGCGTGTTTCCGGATCTGAGCGTGCGCCAGCATCTGCAACTGTCGTTGCATCGTGCCAAAGACGACCGGCCCGAAAGCCTCGACGACCTGCTGCAGCGCTTCATGCTGCACGACGAAGAGCAGGTGCTTGCGCGCAACCTGTCGCACGGCAAGAAGCAATGGCTCGAAATCGCCATGGCGGTGTCGTTGCGGCCCAAACTGCTGTTTCTCGACGAGCCGGTGGCCGGCATGTCCGTCGAGGAAACGCACGCCACGGGCGAGCTCATCAAGCGTTTGTCGGCGGCCGGCCTGACCATGATGGTGGTCGAGCACGACATGACCTTCGTCAAGCAGATCGCCACGCGTGTGACCGTGCTGCACGGCGGCCAGTTGCTGGCCGACGGGCCGCTCGACGACATCCTCGCGCGCGACGACGTGGCCGAAGTGTATCTGGGGAAAAAGAAATGAGCGCGCTGCTCGAAGTATCGAATCTCGAGGCCGGCTATGGCGGCGGGCGCGTGCTCAACGGCGTGTCGTTCAACATTGAAAAGGGCGAGGTGCTGGCGCTGATCGGCCGCAATGGAGTGGGCAAGACCACGCTGATGCGCGCGCTGATCGGCCTCGTCAAGCTGGACGCCGGCCGTATCGAGCTGGCGGGCGAAGCAATCGGTGCGGAAAAGCCCTATGTGCGCGCGCAAAAAGGTATCGGCTATGTGCCGCAGGGTCGCGAAATTTTCGGCGCGCTGACGGTGGCCGAGAACCTGCAGGTCGGCGCGCAGGCCAATCGCGCACAGGCTGCGCAGATGCGCGACAAGGTGGTGGGCTACTTTCCAATCCTGAAGCAGCGCTATGCGCAGAAGGCCGGCACGATGAGCGGCGGCGAACAGCAGCAGCTCGCGATTGCCCGCGCGCTGATCAGCGCGCCCAAGGTGCTGCTGCTCGACGAGCCTTCGGAAGGCATTCAGCCGTCGATTGTCGATCTGATCGGCGAGACGCTGCTGCAGATCGCCACTGAAACGGGCATCGGCGTGGTGCTGGTGGAGCAGGATATGGGCATGGTCGAGCGCATCGCCACGCGCTGCTGCGTGATGGACAAGGGCCGTATTGTCGATACCTTGAACCGCGAGCAGTTAGGGGATGAAGAACTGATTCGCCAATATCTGGCACTGTGATGGAGAGCGAAACATGAAATGGCTTGACCAATCGATCATGATGAGGCGCGGTGTCGGCGCCGATCGCGAGCCGGTCGAACATCATCTGACCGAGCAGTTGCAGAAAACTTTCCACTACACCATCGGCCCCTACTCGCAGCCGGTGCTGCATGTAAAGCCGGGCGATCGCGTGGTGGTCGAGACGCGCGATGCGTTCGAAGGCAAGATCAGGGAGGAGACCGACAAGCCTTCGCAAGTGCTGCAGGTGCCGTTTCTGAATCCGCAGAACGGGCCGATCATGATCGAAGGCGCCGAGAAGGGCGACGTGGTCGCCGTGTACATCGAAAAAATGACGCCGCGCGGCAACGATCCGCACGGTTTCTGCTGCATGATCCCGAACTTCGGCGCCCTGACCGGCACCGACTACACGGCGCTGCTCAACGAGCCGTTGCCGGAAATGGTCCGCAAGATCAAGATCGACGAAGAGAACGTGTACTGGAGCAAACGCAATACGCTGCCGTACAAGCCGCATATCGGCACTTTGAGCCTGTCGCCCGAAATCGATTCGATCAACTCACTGACGCCGGACTCGCACGGCGGCAACATGGACGTGCCCGACATGGGGCCGGGCAGCATTACGTATCTGCCGGTGCGTTCGCCGGGCGGCCGGCTGTTCATCGGCGACGCTCATGCGTGCCAGGGCGACGGCGAAGTGTGCGGAACCGCCGTCGAGTATCAGAGCACGACCACCGTGCGTGTCGATCTGATCAAGCAGTGGAAGATCGACTGGCCGCGGCTCGAAAACGAGGACGCGCTGATGAGCATCGGCAGTGCGCGTCCGCTGGAAGACGCAACGCGCATCGCGTACCGCGAGCTCGTGCTGTGGATGGCCGCGGACTACGGCTTCGACAAGTGGGACGCGTACATGATGCTCAGCCAGGTGGGCAAGGTGCGGCTGGGCAATTTTGTCGATCCAAAATATACCGTGGGCGCGATGGTCGCCAAGCATTATCTGAAGTAACCGAACCGGCAGCACGGTCCACGCGCGCAGCTGTGCTGCGCGCGCATTCGAGAGCAATTCATCACATGGCTTTGTCCGATCCTGTACGCGTAGGCCTTTTGTGTTCGACCAGCGGCTCGACCGCATGGCTCGAACAGTCGCAGTGGCGCGGCGCCAGCCTCGCCATCGAGGAGGTCAATGCGCAAGGCGGCATCGGCGGGCGCGAGCTGGTGGCGCTTCACTACGATCCGCGCTCGGATCCGCTGATGTTTCGCGAACTGGCCGAGCGGCTGATCGTCAGGGACGGCGTCAACGTGATCTTCGGCGGCTATACGTCCACCAGCCGCAAGGCGATGCTGCCGGTGGTCGAGAAGCACAACCGGCTGCTGATCTACTCGCAGCAATACGAAGGCTTCGAGTATTCGGACAACATCATTTACAGCGGTGCATCGCCGAACCAGAACGGCGTGCAGCTGGCGGACTTCATGACGGAAACCTTCGGCGCGCGCGTCTACTTCGTCGGCTCGCGCTACGTGTATCCGTACGAGTGCAATCGCACCATGCAGGAGCTGCTGCTGCAGCACCCGGAAGGCGCCATCCTCGGCGAACGCTATCTGCCGCTCGATGCCACGCGCGAGCAGTTCACGCAGGTGGTGGCCGACATCAAGCGCAAGGCGCCGGACTGGATCTTCTGTACGGTGATCGGCGCCACGGTGCCGTTTCTGTACGATGCGTACGCCCATGCGGATCTCGACCCGGCGAAGATGCCGATCGGCAGCCTCAATACCTCCGAGACCGAGATTCATGCAATGGCGCGCGGTATCGCCGCTGGGCACTATACGGCGGCGCCGTATTTCCAGAGCATCGATACAGCCGAGAACCATCGCGCGGTGCGGCATCACCAGACGCGCTTCGGCGCCAATACGCCCACCGACATGAACTGGGAGGCCGCGTACTACCAGATGCATATGTTCGCGCAGGCGTGCGCCCGCGCGGGTTCGGACGAAATCGCCGCGATCATGCCGCAACTGCTCGGCTCCGAATTCGCGGCGCCGCAGGGCAGGGTGCGCATCGATCCCGTCAATCATCATATGGCGCTTTATCCACGCATCGGCCGGGCCAATGCGGATGGCCAGTTCAGCATCCTGCGCGCGGCGAAGTTCGCGGTCGGCCCCGATCCATACATGACCCGTCAGACGCTGGGCGACTGGGTCACCAAGCTGAGCACACGGGACTACTGACGTGAGGGCGCGCGCGGACAGAGGCCAACGCAGCCTGACGAGTTCGATCATGGAGCGCAACCCGCGCGTGGTCGTGTTCCATCCGGACGACGACGACGGTCTGACGCTGACTAATCATCTGCGGCGGATGGGCTTCCAGGTGGAGCGCTGCTGGCCGCCGTCCGACACCTTGCCGGACCGTATCGATCTGGTGTTTCGCGCGTTGTTGCCGGAGGAGCGCGCACCGCGCGGCGAGTGGTTCGGCCCGGACGCGCCGCCCGTGATCTGCGTGGTGGCCTTCGAGAATCCTACCTTCATCGATCAGGCAATCAGGATGGGCTCGGACGGCATCGTCACCACGCCGATCCGCGCGTCGGGACTGTTGTCTACGGTGGTGATGGCGCTGCATCACGCGAAGCGCGCGCGTCAGCACACGCAACGGATTGCGAGGCTCGAGCAGAAGCTGCTCGATAGCCGTCATCTGCAGGAAGCCAAGGGAATTCTGATGTCGATGCATCACGTCAGCGAACGCGAGGCGTACGAGATGCTGCGCGCGCAGGCAATGGAAAAGCGCGTGACCATCGACGATATCTGCCATTCGGTGATTCAGGCCGGCGAGGTGCTGCAGATCAAGCGCGGCACGCCGGCAGCGGACGGTTGTGCCGAAGATTGAAGGCCGGCGCGCCGCGGCGCAACGCAGATTAAATCAACAGGAGTGTCGAATGGAACGAGCGGGTGCGAGCAACCTCGGCGACGATTCCGCCGGGCTGGGGATCGATTTCGATGAGCTGACGGTCGAAGCGGTTCAACAGGGTTTCCGGGCCGGCCGGTTCACGGCGGAACAGCTGGCACGTGCGTGCTTTCAGCGGATCGAGCGCTACAACCCGACCTACAACGCGCTGATCTTCCTGAATCCGGCGGCACTCGACGACGCCCGCAAAATCGACGAACGTCGTGCGCGCGGCGAAGCGCTGGGGCCGCTGGCCGGCGTGCCGGTGGTGATCAAGGATCCGATGGACATGGTCGGCTTTCCTACCACCGCGGGCTGGTCGAAGCTTTATAGCAAGACCGGCGGGGTGGATTTGATGCCGCAGCGCGATGCGCCGGTGGTCGCGCGTATGCGTGCGGCAGGCGCGATCATGCTGGGCAAGACCAATGTACCGGTGCTGAGCCATACGGGTACGCACGCGAACGACAGCTGGGCCGGACCGACCATCAACGTCGCGATGCCGGAGCGGATGCCGGGCGGCAGCAGCGCCGGCACGGCCTCGGCGGTGGCGGCGGGCATGGCGGTGCTCGGCCTCGCAGAGGAGACCGGCGGCTCGATCCAGAATCCGGCTTCAGCGCAGGACCTCGTCGGCATCAAGCCGACCATCGGGCTCGTGCCGAACGCGGGCGTCGTGCCGTTGTCGGGCAACCGCGACGTGGTGGGCCCGATCGCGCGCAACGTGACGGATGCCGCGCTGTGCCTCGACGTTCTGGCCGGCTACAGCAGCGAAGATCCCAAGACCCTCGCCGGCGTCGGCCGGCAGCCCGAGGCCGGCTACGCGGCAGGGCTCAGGCGTGACGCGTTGCAAGGCAAGCACATCGGCCTGTATGGCCCGGGCTGGCGTGCGCAGCCACTGTCCGACGAGGCGAGCGCACTGTACGAGCACGTGAAAGACGAACTGACGGCACTCGGCGCCACGCTGATCGACGATCCGTTCGCAGGCTCCGGTTTCGCGGCGCTGCGCAAACCGACTCCGCCGCTGGTGAACTTCGACGCGCGCGGCCTCGAGTCGATTCCGTACGATCTCGAATGCTATCTGGCGCGGCTCGGGCCGGCCTCGCCGTTGAAAACGTTTGCCGAGTTCGCGAAAGCGACCGAGGACGAGAATCCGTTCGGACCAAATGGCGTGCTGCGCTGTATGCCGAATCTGCCGCAGTTCAATGCCGCGCTGACCAATCCGTCGTTGCCGCCGGATATCTCGCAGTTCATCGAACTGAAGGCGAGCTATCTGCGCATCTTCGAGCGGGTGTTCGTCGAGAACCGGCTCGATGCACTGGTGTTTCCGCAGATGCGCGGTGAGCTGCCGCCGCTGCACGGCACCGACACGATTCAGGAAACCACCGTCGGCGAGATCAATATCGCTGGCTTGCCGGGCATCGCGGTGCCGGCGGGGTACTACGCGTCCGGCGCACCGTTCGGGCTGATCTTCGTCGGGCGCCAATGGGACGAGGCCGCGCTGCTCGGCTTTGCGTACGCGTATGAGCAGAGCGGCACGCATCGGCGCGCGCCGGCGCTTGCCGATACGCGTGAAGCGGCGGCGTCCTGATGTGACCCGTGCGGGCGCCTCACTGCTGCGCCTGCTTATGCGGCAGGTTTTGAGGCGCGCTGCCGCCGACCAGCATCACCGGGCGCCGAACCCGGTGACGCGGGCCTACGCATGCCGCACGATGCGCTTACTCCGGCTCGCGATCCGCTGATACGCCGAACCATGCAGCTCCGGCCGCGCCGCGTTGGCGCGGGACCGGGTTTCGGTCTGTTCGCAGGCGTATCGCAGCGGTTTAACCGACATCTATCTCGCGGAGCAGATCGTCGCGCGCTCTTTCTGCACGTCGACGCTGCTCGCCGTCGACGGGGCCGCCTGGTCCCAGCAACGCACGCAGCAACTCGGGACCGACAATTCTGTTGTTCTCGTTGATGACAAGCCCGACTTTGATGCCGTGCAGGACGCCATCGGTCGAAGACGATGTTCATGGGATGAACGAAGCCAAGAAAGCGATCGTTGGGGGATTGCGCGAGCGGGCATGGTGCTCAAAGTCGTATGCCATCGCGAGAATCCCTGCTTCACTGAAGCGCCGCGCTCCGACGATGTCGATCGCACTCGGCCGGCCATCAGCAAGATAACCGGCGGCTAAACACCTCGGCGGCAAAGCTTGTGGGGCGCTGCTGATATCGAGTACCGTAAGCACTCTTTGGTCGTCCCCGTATATCGCATGGTCACTGTCCGCCCACTAAATTCCCACGACGCGGAGCAATTCAAAGCATTGCGTCTTCTCGCGGTCGACAACGCCCCATCGCCATACGGCCTACGCGTCAGGAGGAAATGGCACGCTCGATTGAGGAGATCGCGGGCCGGATTCGTTCGACGCCGACACAGGCCGTCTTCGGCGCGTTTGCGGGTGAATTGCTGGTCGGCATCACGGGCGTTCGTCGCGAGCCGCTGTGTCAGGTGAATCACAAGGCCACGATTTGGGGTGTCTTTGTTAACCCTTCATACCGCGGGCGAGGAATTGCACAAATGCTTTTAGCGGCAGCCACAACTCACGTGAGCGAAGAGTGGGGCACCATCCAGTTGATGCTTTGCGTCAATACGGAAAACCTGCCAGCAAAGAAGCTTTACGCGTCGTTCGGCTTTCAGACGTTCGGCGTGGAGCCACGCGCGATGAAGGTTGGCGATCGCTTTTATGACGAGGAGCATATGTTCAAACAACTGGTCTAGCGCGATGCAGGGCACCAGACCGAGTTCGGCCACTAACCGCCACTTGACTGTGAAGGCAGCGTCTCCGCTCCCGAGCGGAATTCATTCGCTAGCTGGCATGCACCGCTCGCCACGGCGCCACGATGTCGCATTTCTAGTGGTCGTACACGCGGAACGTTTCGCATCGGCGCAGGATCGCCTTGCTTGAACAGTGGATGTTGCTTGAGGTCGACCCAAAGGCCACCACGTTTTGTGAGCAGCCGGGCGAAGTGCAGTTCAATGCACGCAATCGTTTCGCGGACTTCGGGGTTCGTTGCATTGATCGAGATTAGCTCAGCTTGTCAAGCTTTGCGCTGCGAAATACTCCCGGGTTGATGGATCTGCGGATTCAAGCCTCCCCAGCTCTTTTTAGCGGGAAGAGCTTCTATGATCCCTGACGCCGAGTTGCGCCGAAACAGCACGCCCGACTTACCGGAAAGTGTCAGCGCCTTCACCTTGTCCCCGCTCGGCAATGTCACTAAGGAGCCCGCCGTGATGTATAGACCTGCTTCGACGACACAGTCGTCGCCCAAGGAGATCCCGACGCCCGAGTTGGCGCCGAGAAGGCATCGCTCGCCAATCGATACGACATGCTTTCCTCCGCCTGATGTGGTGCCCATGATGGAAGCGCCACCTCCGATATCAGTGCCCGCTCCGACGATCACCCCAAGGCTGATGCGCCCCTCGACCATACAGGGGCCCATTGTTCCAGCGTTTAGACTGCAGAAGCCCTCTGGCATTACAGCGGTTCCGGGCGCCAGATGTGCGCCGAGTAGGACCCGGTTAACGTCAGCTATCCAGATGTCCGAAGGCGCCACATAATCAATCATCCGTGGCAACTTAAAAACGCCTCGAACATCGACTAATGTGCCGCGGCCTCTGCCGTTCCAGAGCAGTTCTTCGACTTTTTCGGGTTTGCACGGACCGAGCGAAGTCCAGGCAACGTCGCTCAGTAAAGTCAGAAAGCCCTCAAGATTGGCTTCTCGCGGCCGAATCAGCCTATAGCTCAATAGATGGAACCGTAGATAAAGATCATGGATGTCAACTGGCGGTTGGCTGAGATCTTCGATCAGTGTTTCTATCGCAATCGTTTGAACGTCTCTGACTGGATCTTTCGCTAGCGCATTCAGCCCGCGCTTACCCAATTTTTCGAATGTCTCCTGATTCGACAGCACGTGCGATCCGACGGCCGGTGACGCCGTGTTCAGGCGAACAACTGGAAACCATGTGTCGAGAATGGTTCCATCGCCGGCAACCGTCGCGAGACCGGCACCATAAGCGCTATTTGAGTCAGTCATACAAGGTTATAGAGTTGGTTTGCGCGGAGTCAGACCTACGCAGCCTGAAAAGGGGGCAGGTAGACGTGTTTAATTGCAGTAGAGATTGGCAGTCTGACAACACGCCAGGGACACGTTTATTCCGAATCTGGCACTGTCGGACGACGATTACTTTTTCTGGTAACGACAATTAGATTTGCCGGTTATTGCGCTGCGCCAGGATCACATGAGCGACCTGCAGCACATGCATGACTCAGGCCGATGCGCCGTCCGGCTAGTGAATCTGGAAAACGCGCGTGGCCAGGTCAATGGCAATGATCGTGGGTGCCATCTGGTTCTCCTTGGCGGCAGGACTGCCGATCCAGCGATGTCGCACGCTCTGGCCGCGGGACTGCGGACATCTGAACCTAGCCAAAGGCGACATTTGAATCTGGGACTAACATACGTGTCGAGGCCAGATTCAGATGTCCGCTGTCCAGCCAAGTTCAGATGTCC
>NZ_JAVHZD010000051.1:0-37456 GCF_031119615.1 Paraburkholderia sp. SARCC-3016
GTAGCCATGTCGTTCTGTGAGCCAAGGAGTTGGTAGAATGTTTTGTCTTCCTAAGACCGCTTGGCCTCCGACTTTGCCTTGCACGCGAATCGGAATATCGAGCATCGCGGTGACACCGAGCGGCGTCAGATAGCTGGTGCCGAACTCGCAGGTGCGCGGGTCGCGATGCGCGTCGTCGGCGACGATCGCTTCACTCGATGCGAGCGCCGCGAAATACGCGGGATACGACTCGGCGCGCAACTGCGCGCCGTCGCTGTGGCGGTTCGCGCTGCATTCGTACAGATCGAGGCAATGAATCGCCGTGCGCGCGCTGTCATAACGCCACAGGCTCACGCGCGCGACACTCATCAGGCGCGCGGCCGTTTCGGTGATGAAGCGCAGGGTCTCTTCGAGATGCTCGCCGTGCGAAACGTCGATGCGCGATAGTGCAGCGAGCGCGGCCTGCTGCTCGAGCAGGCCTTCGCGCCTGACACGCGGACTCGAATACGGAGTGGTGGATCGCCCTGAAGTAGTCACCGCGTTCTTCCCCAGGCTGCACACAGATGCAATGCGAATAGCGGGTACTTTACACCTTGCCTTCAACGTTTGACAGGGATTGCAGCGCGTGCTTTTTGTGTGAAGTAAACGTCGCCATTTCCCGGAAACGCTCACCTTTCAGGGCCGCTGCGTGCTTGCGTGAGCATCCCGCTGCCGCCCGGTCGCGCAACGCTCGGTTCTCCGTCACGACGACGTGCGTCGACGCGCCACCCTTTTCCGTTTAATTGCCTACGATTGAAAGCTCATGCAACGCCAGGCGCGCTGTCGCGGCGCAGCATCGATCACCCCATCCGGAGAACCGAAATGGCGACGTGGAAACCCGATCCCACTTTCTATCCGTCGGCGAGGCTCGCAGGCGGCGCACCGAAGGAGACGCTCGCCTATGTCGCGAGCTTCGACCCCTTGCGAAAGCTGCCCGACGATATCGCCGTGGTCGATGTCGACGCTTCCTCGGCCGACTACGGGAAAATCGTCAAGCGCGTCGAGATGCCGAACGTCGGCGACGAGCTGCACCATTTCGGCTGGAATGCGTGCAGCTCCTGTCTGTGCCCCAATGCGCCGCATCCGCATTCGGAACGACGTTATCTCGTCGTGCCGGGGCTGCGTTCGTCGCGCATTCATATCATCGATACGAAGCCCGATGGCCGGAACCCGAAAATCGTGCGCGTGCTCGAGCCCGACGAAGTCGCATCGAAGGCCGGCTATACGCGGCCGCATACCGTTCATTGCGGGCCGGCCGGCATCTACGTCGCGTCGCTCGCGAACGACAAAGGCGAAGCGCCGGGCGGCATCTTCCTGATGGACCACGAAACGTTCGATATTCGCGGCCGCTGGGAAATCGACCGCGGCCCGCAGGAACTCGCCTATGACGTGTGGTGGCATCTCGGCTACGACACGGTCGTCACGAGCGAATGGGGGCTGCCCGCGACCTTCGAAAACGGCCTCGTGCCGGACGTGCTGCTCGGCGGCAAATACGGCCACCGTCTGCACTTCTGGGACATCAACACGCGCAAGCACAAGCAGGTCATCGATTTCGGCGCGGAAAACCAGCTCGTTTTCGAACTGCGCCCCGCGCATAACCCGACGAAGGCATACGGCTTCGTCAATTCGGTAATCAGCCTCAAGGACCTTTCGTCTTCGATCTGGACGTGGTACCGCGAAGGCAACGAGTGGGCGGCACGCAAGATCATCGAAATTCCCGCCGAGCCGGCCGATGCGGATGCGTTGCCACCGATGCTCAAGGGCTTCGGCGCGGTGCCGCCGCTCGTCACCGACATCGCGCTGTCGCTCGACGACCGTTACCTGTACGTCTCGTGCTGGGGCACCGGCGACCTGCGCCAGTACGATGTGTCGGATCCGTTCCGTCCGGAACTGACGGGGACGGTGCGCATCGGCGGCATCGTTTCGCGCGCGACGCATGCGGGCGCGGACGGCAAGCCGTTGAACGGCGGCCCGCAAATGGTCGAGGTGAGCCGCGACGGCAAGCGCGTGTACTTCACGAACTCGCTGTACGGCGTGATCGACGATCAGTTCTATCCGGACGGGCTCGACGGCTGGATGGTCAAGCTCGATGCGGCGCCGGGCGGCGGCCTTGCGTTCGACCCGAAATTTTTCCTCGAGTGGCCGGACACGCATCGTCCGCACCAGATACGCCTCGAAGGCGGCGACGGTTCCTCCGACTCGTACTGCTATCCGTAATGCGTGCAACGGACACTTTATGAACGACCTGTTTGCGGGCGGCCTCGCATCGACGTGGGCCACCGTGATCGGCAGCGGCGTATTTCACGGCGTGAATCCGGCGATGGGATGGCTGTTCGCCGCCGCGCTCGGCCTGCAGCGCGGCAGCCGCAAAGCGATGCTGCTTGCGCTGCCGCCGATCGCGCTCGGTCACGCGGCGTCGGTGCTGCTCGTGATGACCTCGGCGATCGCGTTCGGCGTGTTCGTGCAGACTTCGCATCTGCACGTCGCGTTGGGCGCGATACTGATTGCGTGGGCCGCGTATCACCATCTGTATGGGCATCGTCATCGCGTGCGGGTTGGGATGACGGCGGGATTCATCGGGCTTGCGCTATGGTCGGCCGCGATGGCAACGATGCACGGCGCGGGCTTGATGCTGATTCCGGCGCTGCTGCCGGTTTGTGGCGGAGCATCCGCTGTTTCAGCTTCGGCTTCTGCTTCGATCGCTTCCAGTGCGGCGGCAAGTTTGCTGCCTTCGTCGTTGCAGATGGTGGGACAAATGACCGCGCTGCATACGGTCGTCACGCTGGTGACCGAAGCCGCGATTGCCTTCGCGGCCTATGAATACCTCGGGCTCGGCCTGCTGCGACGCGGGTGGATCAATTTCGACTGGCTGTGGTGCGGCGCGTTGACGTTGACGGGTGCGCTGCTGATCGTGACGGCGTAGGCACTGAAACGGCTCTGTGCTTTCACTTTTTGCGGGTCCTTTCCATGTTCCCGGATATCCTCACCTGTTGCGTTGGGCCTCCCGGATCGGCTCACCATCGAAAGACGGCTTCAGCCTCTTATCCACATGCGTAGCCGGTCGCGCCAACCCGCATGCAGATGCCTGCGCGCTGTCCAGTTGTAATCCGGACAAACTCGCGCGCGCCATTCGTCGGCCTCGCCCGTGAAGCGCGAAACGCCGAACTGCTGCGGCGCTTCGAACAGGTCGAGATATGCGCGCCGATAGTGCTCGATCGTTGCGCGCTCCGCATAGTGCGTCTCCATCCAGCGCCGCGATGCCGCGCCGATTTGCTCACGTAGCGTTCGGTCCGCGAGCAGCGCGCGCAACGGCGCTTCCGCCTCTTCTAGCCGTACGTCGACCCACGGCAAATCGGTTGCGCCGGTCAGCTTGCGCAATTGCGACTGCACGCGCTGGTCCAGATAGCCGAGCGTCGGCTTGCCCTGCGCCAGCGCTTCGAGTCCGCTCAAGTGATAATTGCCGGTCACGCATTCGTCGATTGCGACGGCCGCGTGTCGCTTGAGAAGCAGACACTGATCGTGTGGCGTATCGACGATCAGCTGCAAGCGGCACAGTCCCTCGCGTTCGAGCTTGCGCAACAATGCGAGCGTTTGCGGCACTCCCTTCGTCTCCCAGCGCGCTTTCCATGCCGATGCACGACCGCTCGGCGAAAACGTCACGATCGGCGTGCCGTCCTCTTCCGGATGAGGCAAATAGCGCGGATCGTCGATCGGCACCACATTCGGCACGACGCGCGCATATGGATAAAAGCGCTCGGGGCCCTGCGCGATCACCAGCTGCGGCATCCCTTCCCGCACGATGCGCTCGATCAGGCCCGCGTCGCCGTTCGCCCATAAATCCGGCGCCGAGTGGTATTGACGGATCAGCCTCTTGTCGCCGAATCGCTGCTGAAAGTTCGCACCGAAAGTCTCATCGAACGAGAAGTATTGGTGAATGTGGATCACGTCCGCTTCGGCGATCGCGTCGAGCGCTTCCTGCTGCTGGGTCCGCCAGTCGAGGTCGATGGCGAATGTGCGCGTCCGGTAGGCAGCCGCATTGAACACCACATGACGCGCGCGAATATCGGTGAGGCGGTTGAGCGCCGACACGATATTGCCGGGGCTGCCGGCCACCGGTGTGTTGGATAGATGAACGACCTTCATAGGATGCGGCTGCGGTGGCAATTGCGCGACTGCGGCTCAGGCCTGCATTTTCCGCGCGGCACGCGTGCGCAGACCGAGTAGCGAGTGCCAGCTTCGCTTCTCGAAGATGCCGGCGTCGAGTGCGCTCTCCATCGACAGATTGACGACGCGTACGCCACGTTGCTTCAGCAAGGCCGACGCCTGCCTGAACGAAGGCTCGATATGCGCGCCGAAATTCCGGTCGAGCGCGCTCGGTTGCATATTGCCTCCGGTTTCGTAGAAGCGCGGCGTGCGCGACGCATTGCGCAGATCGACGCCATGCAGAAATACACTGTCGAAGCCCAGCGAATGCAGCACCTGCAAGCCCGCATATGCAACCGTGCAGCCGTCGAATACGCCGTGCCGTACATCGAGGCTAAAACCGAGCACGCGCTCTTCATCGAACAAGACGAGGTCGCTGCGCGCAGACGACGCGTTCAGATCGCGGCCGCGCAACGCACGTTTTCCGGCCGGATACTGCACGTCTTCGATCACGAACACCCGGCAGCGCATGCCGTCCAGCGGAAAATACTGCGCGATATACCAGAGCACAAGCGGCGTGGCGAACAGAACGAGCGGCTGTCGCAAGATGCGCGCAACGAGATCGGGCCGATTGCGCGCGAACCCTGCATCGACAACGCAGTAATAATCAAAACGCAAGTCGTGCCGGTCCTGCAGCGCAATGGCGCCATTGACGCCCATCACGTGATCGAGATCGAGTTTGCTGTAGTCGATCGCATTGATCGATGGACCCGCCGCAATCAGATGACAGGCTCCGGTACGCGAGCCGAGCAGCGCCGACGTGTTTTCGATAGCGAGCCGGTGTCGCCCGATACGCATCGCCGCAATGCATCGTTGCGCATCGCGATCGATCGACACCGCGCGCCACAGGCGCTCGTTATGACGATACGCGCGCGAATGGGTCCAGCGATAGAACAGCTTGCAGAGGGTGGCGGATAACCGCCGGGTTCGGCGCGGCCATACATAGGCGCTCGCCTCCGGCGCTCCCGCCGAGGCATCGGCTAACGATACCGTCCGGTCGACTGACAGCATAGGGTGTCCCCCCCAGCAGTGCGCCGGGACTGGCGCACCGAGTGGGGCACAGTCTAGTGCCGTCGCGTGTTACGCGCATTACGACCATTAAGCCGATTGATTACGTTTCGTTACGCGCTGAGCCTCTCAAGCCTGAGACTTCTATGCAAACCACATGGTTCGCCCTGCGCTCGATGACAACGGACCGGGGAAATTGGCGTCTCAGAAAACCGTATATACTGTTTATATCGTTTATAAGATTCCGAAGGAGATCGAGTGATGGCAGAAACGGAAAAAGCAACGCCGGCGAAAAGCAATACGAGCGCCGGCAAAACGGCAAAGACCGCAAAAACCACCAAGGCAGTGAAGGCAGTGAAATCCGCAAAGCCCGCCGCTAAGCCTGCGGTTGAGGCAGCTAAACCCGCTGTGAAGGCGCCGAAAGCGGATCAAGCACAGCAGCAGCCGGCCGGGAAGGCCGTCAAGGCAATCAAAAGCGTGAAGAAGGCCGCGAACCCGAAAGACGGCAAAGAAGAAAAGGCGCGCCGCATCAAGAAAGACAAGGTCGTGCGCGATAGCTTCACGATGCCGAAGTCCGACTACATGAAAATTGCCGAACTGAAGCAGCGCTGCCTCGATGCGGGCGTGTCGGTAAAGAAGAGCGAATTGCTGCGCGCAGGCCTCGCACTGCTCGCCGAGGCGCAGCCGAAGCGGCTTATCGCCGCTGTGTCGGCGCTCGATACCGTTAAGACAGGGCGCCCCGCGAAGTCCTGAACGAAAATGCGAACGGGCAGGCGCGCGGCAGGGCTCCTTTCTGCGGCACCAACCTGCGGCACCAACCTGCCGCATTGAAACCGCCCTGCCGCGCCAAACCGGCCGCCTCAACGCTGCTTCGATGTGCGCGCTCAGCCTGCGAGCTTGCGGAACGTCTCGAGCACCGCTTCACCCTTGAACGGCTTGACGATCCAGCCCTTCACGCCCGCTGCCTTGCCGCGTTCCTTCATTGCGGGGCTGCTTTCGGTGGTCAGCATGATCACGTTGACCGTCGCATTGCCGAGTTCGCCGCGAATCTTCTCGACCATCGTCAGGCCGTCCATGTTCGGCATGTTCACGTCGCTGATCACGAGCTTCGTGCCGGGGCTGGCCTTCAGTTTCGCGAGGCCGTCCTTGCCGTCAACTGCCGTATCGACGTCGAGACCGTTTTTCTTCAGAAAGCCGGCCACTTCGTCGCGCACCGTGCTCGAATCGTCCACTACCAGAATCTTTGCCATGCTGGTTTCTCCGTAACGCCTGTCAGAACAGATCGAGTTCGCCTGCTTCGACCGTCGTGCCCGGCTGCTCGGTGATCTCCCTGAATTCCTCGGGCGACCAGCTGAGGCTGAACACGAAACGTTGATGCAGGTTGACCGAACGGCCCGATTCCTCGTCGGTGATCGTATAGACGAAGCACAGTTGCGGGTTTTCCGAGCCGAACGAAATGTATTTCTGCCGGTGATTGACGAGCAGCGGCACTTGCACCTGGGCGCGTGCGAGCGTGTCGGCGTCGCCCAGGTAGCGGTTCTTGAACGCGCCCCAGATCAGATTCGTCAGTTCGCCGAGCAGATCGTTGAGGTCGCGGAAATCGGCTGCGCCGTGGCCGGTGCCGCGCCGGTCGAGCAGCGCGAGCAGCGGTTCTTCTTCCGCCTGGATCATCATGTAGCCGCGACACCATGCGCTTTCGAGCGCGATCAGGCTGAATACCTCGCCGAAGATAATGCGGTCGCGCACGATGGTCGGCGGCGCGCAGGTAATCGTGAAGTCCTTGAACAGCGTCGAGAGCTTCGACTCGCTGATTTCCGAAATGCCGCGCACGAGCACATTCGGGTAATCGAGGCTGAAAATATAGCGGTCGATCACTTCGCGCAGCGGCGACATATCCGACGCCACGTAGGCCGCGCAGATAATCTGCCGCAGGCTCTCGGGCAGATCGTCGAGTGTCGTGCGCGCTTCGCGCCGCATGATGATCGGCAATTCGGGGCGCACCGCATACACGCGGTTCGCGATCGCCGCGGCCTCGTCGGGCGAGCCGCCGTAGTTTTCGTCGAGCAGGATCGCGCCGAGGTCGATGTTCGCGCGCAGCACCGACAGCAAACGGCTTTTACGCACCTTCACGCCAACGAGGTTGTTCTCGTCGCAGAAGCGCTTGATGGTGTCCATGTGCAGTGGGCTCTCGTCGAGCACCAGCACCTTGCTGACCGGTTTGTTGAGGTTCATCGCTCGCCTGCGGGTTTGTCCAACGGATAGATCAGAACAGCTCGAGTTCGCCGCTCGTGTCTTCGGCAATGCTCACGTCGGCCATGAAATCGATCGGCGCATGCGCACACACGCATAGCGTGGCGGACAGCTGCACCGAATCGTTGATCGTCACAGCCCACGTCTCGAGCAGGGCGGGCTTGAGCCCTTCCAGATACGGCAGGCAACGCGCGCTCAACATATAGGGCGTCGACATGCCCAGGTCCGGAAAGTAGCTCAGCAGTTCCTGATTGATCGCGCCGCAGCACAGGTTGCAGATTTCCTGGAACACTTCGCTGAACGTCCGTTCCGCGTCACCGTTCGTGTAGTACCCGACGGTCGCGGCGTCTTCGTTCACGTGCAGCATCAGCAACAGACGGAACGAGATCGATGAAATCGTCAGGACCACGACGTTCGCGTCGTTCGCACGATCGGTCGTCGTGCGGGCCACGCCCGCGTTCGCAACGGCCTCGGCGGCCACGTCCGTGCCCTGCCGCCGCGTTTGCGGCACGAATCGACACGTATCGGCCGAGTCCACCGTCAGCCTCGTTTGCGCAGCCTTCTGCAGGATGCGCTCGAAGCTTTCCTTCGCTTGTGCGCTAATCACGTCCGGCGCCTACTGAAGTTTTGCCTGGAACTGGTTCGCGAGTGCTTCGACACTCGCGAGCGACGCGGCGACCATCTTGCCGCCCGCCTGGATGTCCTGAAACGTCGCGGTCGTCGTCAGATCGTTGCGATGGAGGCTGTCGCGATAGCTCTTCGACAATTCCTCCGAACGCGCGGCAAGCGCGCGCACCTCGCTTGCAACCACCGCAAAGCCACGCCCGGCCTGTCCCGCGCGCGCGGCCTCGATCGACGCGTTCAGCGACACGATCACCACGTGCCGCACGATCGACGACAGCTCCTGGTTCTTCGCGTGCATGTCCTGGTTCTGCGTCATCAGCGAGATCATCTGTTCGTGCCAGCGTTCGAACGTCCCCGCCAGACCCTTCAGACGCGACGCTTCGCGGGCGAGCTGCTGCGCGTCGCGCGTCCATTGCTCGCGGTTTCCGGTCGCCTCCTGCAACGACGCGCGCGTTTCGTCGACGAGCGCCGCTTGCTGTGCGAGCGCGCCGCGCAGCTGCTCGATCGATGCTTCGAGTTCGCGCTTGTCTGCTTCAGCTTGCGCAAGCAACGCGGTATGGCGGTCGTCGTCGCGGGCGAGCGCGTCGATTCGCGCATCGGCTTCGTCGCGCAACCGTTCGATCAGCCGCGCGCGATGTAACCGGTACACGACGAATGCGAACACGGCGGTGATCACACCGGCCGCGACGGCAACTGCTACATACTGTTGAATCACACCCATCCTTCAAGCATTCCATAGACGCGAGGCACGATAGCCGGCGTGCGGCCCGCAAGCGCCTCGCGAGCCGGCTCAACCGGCCAGATGACCATGACCGATCGACGGCGAGTGCGCCGTGTCGTCGCTACGCGCGTCCGCACCGAGGCTGTCCACCGCGAAGCTGTCCGGCAGGCAGACGATCGTCTGGAACTGGCGGAACTCGGCGCCCTTGCGGTCGTCGGTGAAACGCAGCTCGATACTGCCGTGTTCGCGGCTCAGGAAATCGCGCACCGCATCCATGCCGACGCCGCGCCCCGATACTTCGGTCACGTGCTCGGCGGTAGAAAAGCCCGGGCGGAAAATGAACTCGGCGACTTCTTCGTCGCTGACCCGCGCATCTGCGTCGATCCAGCCGCGCTCGACGGCAATCGAACGAATCCGGCTCAGCGCAAGACCGCGGCCATCGTCGCTCAGCGTGATCTGCAGCGCGTGCTTGTCGATACCGACTTCGATATCGATCGCACCCGCGGCCGGCTTGCCCTGCGCGGCGCGCACCGCGGCCGTTTCGATGCCGTGATCGATCGAGTTGCGCAGCAGATGCATGAAGACGTTCTTCATCGTGGCGCCGGCCTGGCTGCGCAGGCGATAACCGTTGTCGTCGATACGCACGACCGGCGTTTCCTTGCCCAGTTCGGCGGCCAGCGACGGCAGCGAATCGACTACGCCCGAGAGCGTTTCGGCCACACTCTCGGTGCCGAGCACGCGCAGCATCCGGTGCAGCGCGTCGCGCATCGTGACGAGCGCGTCGACGTCACCGGTATTCGCGGTTTCGATCAATTTCAGGCTGTGTGCAATATGGTCCTTGTCGACCATCAGATAGCGGTCGGCGCCGCCGCGGCGCGCGAGGCGCTTGCGGCCAAGGCTGATTTCATTGATTTTCGCGTAGCTGTCGATCGCCTCGCGCACGCGGCCGAGTTCGGCCATCAGCTGTTCCTGATCCCACACGCGCTCGGCATCGTCACGGCGCAGTTCTTCGTAGCGCTGCTCGGCTTCGTGCACGATGTTCGTCAGATGCTGCAGATTGTACGTGCGCGCATTGCCCTTGATCGTATGCATGTTGCGGAACAGTTCGGCAATCGCGCCGCCGTCGGGCAGCTCGTGCTTGCGGATGATCCGCTCGTTTTCGCTGACGAAGCCACTTGCGCTATCGATGAAGTGATGGAACTTCTCTTCGTTGACCGCGAGAATTTCGCCGATCATCTCGAGGCGGCGCTTCTGTTCGCCTGCTTCGGCCGCGAGCTTGCGCAGCTCGGTCACATCGCGCACGCACAGCATCAGGCGCACGATCGTGTCGCTTTCGTCGGTGATTGCAGACCAGCTCAGATCGAGCGTCTTCACGCGGCCATCGGGCATGCGCTTCGCGATTTCGCTGACGAGCAGATGCTGGTTGAACTCGAAGTTGATCGCATCTTCGCCGAGGCAAGCGTGCGTCGCCGCGTCGATCTGCGAAAGTTCGTCCGCGCCGAGGCCGGTATCGCTGAACACGAGATCCATCAGCGGACGGCCGGCGATGTCGCTCGTTTCGAAGATCGCTTCGAGATAGGCCGAATACTCCGAATGAATCACCGCATCGTCGATCACGGTCAGGATGCCCTGCTGCATGTTTTGCAGCATTGCCTGGATATCGGCCGTCTTCTGTTTCAGCAGCAGCTGGTTTTCCTGGATCTTCTCGATCATGCCGTTGAACGCGACAATCGAGCGGCCAATTTCGTCGAGGCGGCCCACCGGCACGCGGCGAGTGAAATCCTGGCTCGCGGCGATCTCGCTCATCATCGCCTGCATGCGCGACAGCGGGCGCGTGATCTGACGGTATAGCAGCGCGCCGATGCCGGTCAGCAGCAAAATCGCGATGCCGGTGACGGCGGCGATCGCCATGGTGGTGGTCGCGAGCTGGTTGTTCAGACCGGCGATAGCCTCGTCTTTCTGGCGGTTTTTCTCGATGCGCAGCGTTTCGACAATGCCTTCGAGTTCGTCGCGATACTCGGCGACATTCGCGAACAGATATGCCTGGGCCATTTCGTTCTTGCCCGCGAGCTTCATCTTCGCGGTGTCGTCGATGGCGGCGAAGTAGTTGGCAAGGCTTTCCTGTGCTTGCGTCACCAGTCCTTTTTGCGCCTGGCTTGCCGCGTCTTTCCCTTGCAGGGCCAGCGCCTGTTTCAACGTTTCGCGCTTTTTCTTCAGCTCGTCCTCGGCCTGCGAGACTATGTTCGCATCGGGCGCATAGACGAGTGTCATGGTGGCGATCTGAACGTCCTTTACCTGCGAGACGAGGTCGGCGGACGCGAGCGCGCTGGGCACGACGCCTTCCGTCACCTTCCTGACTTCGGTCGCGCTCCCTCTGGTCTGATACACGGCGTAACCGCCGATAGCCGACAGAGCGACGAACATCAAAATCACCTAAAGCGTAATGCGATGACGGATAGTCATGTTGCGATTCCCCGAGGTGGTGCCGGCGTAGGTGTCCTGCTGTCGTTGCAGCGGGATCGTGTCGCCTTATTTCAGTGGCCGTTTTGTCGAGCGGCGTCGCGATTGTTGAGGATGAATGTGACTGAACGATGAATCTTCACAATATCGGCTGCGGCTATGCACCGCGCCGGGCCTTGAAATTACGTATGGATCGGGCTGCAAGACGGGCCGTGAATCATCGCCGGATGAGCGGGCGGCGAAATGAATATGTCACAATATCCGGCGAAATCTGATAGGTTTTCGCCGATTCCATTTGGTTTTCGCCCAGTTCCCCCCAGTTTTCTTTCGATCAAAGCGTCGTTGCCTATGAAACTGAACCTGGCGCCTTCTACTTACGGAGCGGACCAGTCGGGGCTCGTTTGCAGCTTCCGGTTCGTTTCCGGTCAACCGGGCGTACCGATCGACTCCGATTCCGTCGCACGGTGGCTCGCCGATTACGAAGCGAATCGCGAACGTGCGAGCGGCGATTTTCTTTGGCTCCACTTCAATCTTGCGCATGTCGCGAGCGAACGGTGGATGCACGCGCACCTCGACCTGCCCGACGAATATTTCGAGGCGCTGCGCGAAGGCTCGCACTCCACACGCATCGAGCATCAGCACGGCGCGCTGCTTGCAGTCGTCAACGACGTGATCTTCGACTTCGAGAAAACGCCGTCCGAAATCGCCACGCTGTGGGTCTACACGCACAAGAACATCATGGTCACCGCGCGCCTCAAGCAGTTGCGTTCGGTCGACCGCCTGCGCGCCGCAGTGCGCGAGGGCGAGATTTTCAGCACGCCGGCCGAACTGCTGATTCATCTGATGCGCGACCAGGCCGATCTGCTCGTGCAGATCGTGCGCTCGAGCAGCATCGAAGTCGACAGTATCGAAGATCACTTTCTGTCGAAACAGTCGGTGGAGAGCCGCCGCGATCTTGGCGCGATGCGGCGCGTGCTGGTGCGGTTGCAACGGCTGCTCGCGCCGGAGCCCGGTTCTATCTTTCGCCTGCTGGTGCGTCCGCCGAAATGGCTATCGGAACAGGACGTTCAGCATCTGCGCGATTCGACCGAAGAATTTTCGCTCGTGCTCGGCGACCTGTCGGGACTTGCCGAGCGGATCAAGCTGCTGCAGGAAGAAATTGCTGCGCGTCTCGACGAGCAGACGAACCGCACGCTGTTCACCCTGACCCTCGTCACGGTGCTCGCGCTGCCGATCAATATCATCGCCGGCCTTTTCGGCATGAACGTCGGTGGCGTGCCGCTCGCGGAAAATCATCATGGCTTCTGGGTCATGGTGCTGACCGTGGTCGGCCTGACGGCGCTCGCGGGCTGGTGGGTGTTCAGACGCACAGGACGCTCTTCGGGCGGCTGAATATCGTTCGGCCGCCTCGCGGGATGAAAGCCGCACGTATGCTGCAAGCGATACGTCGCCGCCTTGCCTCGAAAACGACATATAAGCTTCATCGTTTCAATATACGTACTAGCCAGACTGGTCTCTTCGGACTCAACGATCGAGGAGGCAACTCATGGCTGTCGTCGTGCGCGCTTATCTGTCCCCCACGCTCGTGCTGCTCGCATTCGATTGGCCGCAAGGCAAAGGCCGGGACGATTTCCTGGGCTTCGCGATCAAACGGACGCCGGGCTTTTTCGATGCATCCGGTAAAACGCGCGAAGCGAGCAGCTGGCTGCCAAACCGGATCACATTCGACGGGCCGGTGCCCGACACACAGCGCGACGCGCCGACGAATACCGCGCCGATCCAGAAGTTCATGTGGTGGGACGCGCGCATCGATCCGCCGGACCGGCAGCAGCATTTCGAATACGAGGTGTATCCGGTCACGGGAAAGCCATCGGCACCCGAACTCATGGAAAGCGAAGCCGCGACGTGCCGCGTTACGTTGCCGGCCCATATCGAACGCGGGATAGGCAGCTGGTTCAACCGTGCGGTGGTCAGCTCGCAGGCTTTCGCGCGGATGGTCGACGCACTGCATCTGACAGCGAAGGAAGCGCCATCGAAAGCCGAGGCGCTGCAATTGCGAACCTGGCTTGCGAACGATATCGAAGATACCTTCAAGACGATCTTCGCCGATGCGCAACGTGCGGTCGCCGCCGTCTATCACCTGACCGATACGTTGTGGGCATTGCCCGCGTTCGAAGCGTTCGGCAAAACGCACGGCAAGACTGCGCTGGCACTCGTCTATGACGCCCATCAGGTGCGCGAAAAGGGCAAGACATTGCCGTCGCCGAACCAGCCCGCCGTCAACGCACTCGAGGGCATCGCAACGCTGTCCGGGCGGACGAAGACGCACATCATGCACGACAAGTTCATTGTGAGCGACGACGGCAACGGCGGATCGCGGCCCGCGCAATTATTGACAGGCTCGGCAAACTTCACGACCGAGGGGCTGACCGAGCAGGCGAACGTGCTGCATCTGTTCGAATCGCCTGCGCTTGCACAGATCTATAGCGATCGCGCCGCGAGCCTTGCGCGGGATCCGACGATCGCCGAAACCGCGAAACTGGCCAACGGCTGGACCGAACCGGTCACGGTTGGCGATGCGAAGGTTCGCGTGTGCTTCTCGCCTGAGCCTAAAGACCAGCGTACGCAAATCGATACGATTATCGACGCGATCGGCATCGCAAAGCATTCGGTAGTGTTCTGCCTCTTTATGCCGACAGACGCGCCGCTGCGCGACGCATGTTTCGAGGCCGGCGACAAAGGGCTCATGATGTTCGGGCTCGTCAATCACATCAGCGAAAAATCGGCCGACGAAGCCGGGCAGGCCCAGCAGGACGGCAAGGTGCTCAATTCCACCGAACTGGCGAACCTCGAGCTCTACCATCGCAGCAAGAACCAGAAGGATGTGATCGATGCGGCGTTCTTTTCGCCGGCCACCGTGCCGGACGGATTTACGCCGGAACTGCAGCTTTTTCCCGGCGAACATGCGCCGCCGTATGCGCCCGTCATCATCCACCACAAGTTTCTCGTGATCGATGCGGAAGGCGACAATCCGGTCGTCTATACGGGCTCCGCGAATATGAGCAACAACTCCGAGCATTTCAACGACGAGAACCTGCTCGAGATTCGCGACAAGCGCATCGCGGGAATTTATCTCGCGGAGTTTTTGCGTCTGTACGAACACTATCGGGCGCGCGCGATTGCGATCGACGAACAGCAGAGCGGTCACAAGCGCGAACGTCTTGTTCTGCAGCCGGACGGGACATGGGCGGACAAATATTTCGTCGAGGGAAGCCCCGAGCAGAAAGCGCGCCTCGCGCTCGCGCATCGGGCTAGCGGCTGACGCAGCGTTGCGTACATCGGCGCGGTGTTGGCTATGCCCGCCTAGCCCTATTCCTCGCTTTCGATGATCGCATCGCGATGTTCCTTAGGTTTCGCGAGCCAGTACCGATGCAGCGCGCGCTCGGCAACGCGGCCGAAAATCAGCAACACCATAAACAGGAACGCCGCGATCAGCGCGATCGACCACGCGCCGACCCCGCACACAATACCCAGCGCGGCGGTCACCCATATCGATGCGGCCGTCGTGAGGCCGCGAATCTTGTCGAACTGAGCGTTCTGCACGATCACGCCGGCGCCGAGAAAACCGATGCCGGTCACGATGCCCTGAATCGCGCGCGACGTCGCGTCGACACCGGCCACCCCATGCAGCGCGAAACCCGCGCCGGCCATCGTCACGAGGCACGAGCCGAGCGCGACGAGGCCAAGCGTTTTGACGCCCGTGGGCTTGCCGCGCATGTTGCGATCGATGCCGATGATGCAGCCGACGAGCATGGCGATAATCATCCGCAACAACGCTTCAGTGAGAATGGGGCCGGGCAGCATAGGCGCTTTGAGATCAGTTTTGCGGTTTCCACGGCCACGATGGATAAAGGCCGGCGGCCGCTTCGGGTGCAGCTCGCGGCAGCGGCGGCAACTCGTCGCCGAACCACGAGACCTCGTCTTTCAGGCTTGCCACATAAGCACGCCAGCCGTCGTCGTTTGCGGCGAACAGCCTGTCGCGCACCACGGCCGCAAGACGGTCGCGATTCAACGCGGTTTCGAGCAATTCGGCCGGCCAGACGGCAAACGCCGTACTGACGCGCCGCGCGAATTCATGCACGGTCATCTCACCCGATACATGCTGCAACAACGGCAGCTTCGCAAGCGCGCCGTGCGCCGATAAAAGCTCGCGCAGCGTAATCGTCGCGTGATCGGCTGAATGGGACAGAACCTTGTCCATCGCCTCGAGCACCGCGCCGAGGTGCAATAGCAGTGCCCGACGTTCGAATGCATCTTTCATCACATCTTCCGTTTAGCAGTCAGGCCCACCATTCTAGTCCGGCTGACGGATATACCTCGAAAAAATGCGTGCGATCACGATTTACGACATGACGAAAATGTCATGTTCGGTTCATCTTCGCACTGTGCCCGATCCGTAGCATCAATCGCATCCAGTCTCACGTTGCGTCCGCTACATGCTCAGATACACACTTTCAGCATTCCTTGCGGTGGTCTCGCTAGGAGCAACAGTGGCCCGTGCGGAGCCTCTCACGCTCGACGACGCATTCGCGCTTGCTGCACAAAACAATCCACAATTGCGCAGCGCCCGCTTCAATGCCGAAGCGACTAGCGGCGCAATCGTGCAAGCCGCTGCGCGCCCGAATCCATCGCTGTCGCTATTGCAGGAAGGATTGAGCGGCGCAGACCGCACCTCGACTGCGCTTATCAACCAGACGATCGAACTCGGCGGCAAACGCAACGCGCGCCTCGATGTCGCGTCATACCGGCGCGAGGCTGCGCTTGCCTCGCTCGATAGCCGTGCGGCCGCGTTGCAGGCCGATGTCGCAAGCGCCTTCTACGGTCTGCTCGCCGCGCAGCGCCAACTGCAGGTGGCCAATAAGTCGGCGCAACTCGCCGCACGTTCCGCCGGCATCGCCGATCGTCGCGCGCGTGCCGGCAAGGTGTCGCCCGTCGAAGCGACGAAGGCGCGCGTGGCCGCCAGCGCAGCCGACATCGAAACGGCCAACGCACGCCGCCGCGTGGCCGCCGCGCTCGACGCGCTCGCGAATGCGACGGGCAGCGAGGCGGCGCGCACGCGTACCGCAACCGGCGATCTCGAGACGCTTGCGTCAGTCGAGCCTTTAGCCGAGCTTCTCCCGCGCATAGACAGCGGACCTGATTCACGCGCGGCGCGCGCCGAAGCATTGCGCGCGAACGCCGCGATCACGGTGGAAAAAGCGAAACGCATTCCCGACATCACGATCAGCGCCGGCATGAAGCGCATCTCGACCGCCGGCGCGGCGATCAATCAGGCGGTGATCGGTATCTCGATTCCGCTGCCGGTCTTCGATACGAACAAGGGCGCGCTGTTAGAGGCCGTGCATCAGGCGGAAAAAGCCGATGCGGACGTCGACGCCGCACGCGCACGTCTGCAGCTCGAATTGACGCAAGCCTATGCCGCATACGAAACCGCCGCCGACGAAGCGCGCCGCCTGAAGGCCGATGTGCTGCCCGCGGCCCGCGGGGCACTCGACGCGGTGTCGCGCGGCTACGAACTCGGAAAGTTCGGATTTCTCGACGTGCTCGACGCGCAGCGCACCCTGTTTCAAGGCCAATCGCAATACGTGCAGGCACTCGGCGATGCGCACCGCGCCTACGCGGAGATAGGACGGCTAGTCGGCGCTCCAGCGTATCCGACCCGACGCGATGCCATCACTTCCATGGGCTACTGACATGAAACATTCGATCTTGCCGCGCAAATACAGGACCAGCGCCATGATTAGCGCCTTCATTCTGATCGCGATCATCGTCGCCGTGCTCCTGCGGGCGCGCGAACCGGCAAGCGCGGCAGCACTGCCCGCTAAAGTTGCAATGGCAACCGATCGTCCAATGGGAAGCAGCGGCGGCACGCTGCTGACGAGCGGCGCGCTCTCGATCGAAGTGTCGATGTCCGAAAAGGATGGGGACGCACGGCTCGTCGTTTTGCCTTTCGTCGACGGCAAGCGCGCCACGAAGAATGTCAGCGTGACCGGATCGCTCGGTCGTTATGACGGCACACGTCAACCGTTGAGCTTCGCCGCTGACGCGGCATCGCGCTTCACCACCATCACCGCCATCGCGCGGCCGCACGTATTTGACGCAACGATCGCGGTCACAGCGAGCGACCGCTCCGCGACTTTCACGTTTTCGCAAGCAGACGGGGCCATCGCGCTCAATGCGGAGCAGATCAAATCCAGCCGAATTGAAATCTCACGGGCGGGGCCCGCGCAGGTGGTCGACCGCCTTCGCCTGCCCGGCGAAATCAGGCTCGACGAAGACCACACCGCGCACGTCGTGCCGCGCGTCGCAGGCATTGTCGAACGCGTGGACGTATCGATCGGGCAAACCGTCAAGCAGGGGCAACTGCTCGCGGTGATATCGAGCCCGGATCTTGCGGACCGCCGCAGCGAACTGCTTGCCGCGCAGCGCCGCTTGAGCGCTGCGCGCACCACGTACGAACGCGAACGGTCGCTGTGGCAGGAGCGCATCTCCGCCGAACAGGATTATCTGCAAGCGCAAACGCAACTGCGTGAAGCCGAAATCGCCGCTCAAAACGCGCGTCAGAAGCTTGCCGCAATCGATGCGAACTCCGGCGCAGGCGCATTGAATCGCTATGAATTGCGCGCGCCGTTCGCGGGAACCGTCATAGAAAAGCACATCGTGGCAGGCGAAGCGGTCGCCGGCGACACCAATGTGTTCGTGCTTTCGGATCTCTCGTCCGTTTGGGCCGAAATGGCCGTGCCCGCGCAGCGTCTGAACGACGTGCGCGTCGGCCGCGCGGTAACCGTCAGCGCCACCGCGTTCGAGTCGAGCGCGAGCGGACGCATCGCCTTCGTCGGCGCATTGCTCGGCGAAGCGACGCGTACCGCGCCTGCTCGCGTCGTGTTGGCGAATCCGGGCGGTGCATGGCGGCCCGGCATGTTCGTCGATGTAGCCGTCGATGCCGATGCTCGCGACGTGCCCGTCGCCGTGCGCGCCGATGCATTGCTGGATATCGACGGCGCGCCGTCCGTGTTCGTCCTGTCGCCGAAGGGCTTCGTCGCACAACCGGTGCAAACCGGGCGGCGTGACGCGCAGACCATCGAAATCGTCGCCGGCCTGCAGCCGGGGCAGCAGTATGCCGCGGCAAACGCGTTCGTACTGAAGGCGGAACTCGGCAAAGGCAGCGCGGAAGAGCACTGACGCGATGCACGACCCCAGCACCTTTCTCTTCGCCGCGTCCCACCCATGAGGTCACACCACAAATGTTCGAACACCTGATACGCGCCGCGATCGCGCACCGCTGGCTCGTGCTGCTCGCGACCGCCGCGATGGCGGCGATCGGCATCTACAGCTACGGCAGACTGCCGATCGACGCCGTGCCCGATATCACCAACGTGCAGGTCCAGGTGAATACGACGGCGCCCGGGTATGCGCCGCTCGAAGCCGAGCAGCGCATTACCTTTCCGATAGAAACGGCCATGGCCGGTCTGCCGCATCTGCAGCAAACGCGTTCGATATCGCGCTACGGCTTGTCGCAAGTCACCGTGATTTTCAAGGACGGCACCGACATCTATTTCGCGCGGCAACTGGTGAACGAGCGCATCCAGGAAGCGCGCGGCAAGCTGCCGCCCGGCATCGAGCCCGCAATGGGGCCGACGTCGACGGGGCTCGGCGAGATCTACCTGTGGACCGTGGAGGCCGACACCGACGCACGCAAGCCGGGCGGCGCGCGCTACACGCCGACCGATCTGCGCGAATTGCAAGACTGGGTAATCAGGCCGCAACTGCGCAACGTGCCGGGCGTCGCCGAAGTGAATTCGATCGGCGGATACGTGAAGGAGTTTCGTGTTGCACCGGATCCGGCGAAACTGATCTCGTACGGGCTCACGTTCGCCGATATCGTCCGCGCGCTCGAGCGCAACAACGACAACGTCGGCGCCGGCTACATCGAGAAACGCGGCGAACAGTATCTCGTACGGGTGCCGGGACAGGCGCGTTCCGCCGACGAGCTCGCCGGCATCGTGCTCAACAATGCCGGCGGCATTCCGGTGCGCGTGAAAGACGTCGCGCAGGTCGACATCGGACGCGAACTGCGCAGCGGCGCCGCCACCGCCGATGGGCGCGAGGCGGTGCTCGGCACCGTGTTCATGCTGATGGGCGAGAACAGCCGCACGGTTGCGAAAGCGGTCGCGGCGAAGATGGTCGAAGTCAATCGCAGCTTGCCGCGTGGCGTGCGTGCGGTGCCGGTCTATGACCGAACAACGCTCGTCGATAAGGCCGTTCAGACGGTTAAGAAAAATCTTATAGAAGGGGCGGCGCTCGTCATTGCGATTCTGTTTTTGTTCTTGGGGAATGTTCGCGCCGCGCTGATCACCGCGTTCGTTATTCCGCTCTCGATGCTGATCACATTCACCGGTATGGCGAATGCGAAGGTCAGCGCGAATCTGATGAGTCTTGGCGCACTCGATTTCGGAATCATCGTCGACGGCGCGGTGGTGATCGTAGAGAACTGCGTCAGAAGGCTCGCCCACGCACAAGCGCTTGCCGGCCGCGTGCTCACGCGCGACGAGCGCTTCGGCGAAGTGTTCGCCGCGTCGCGGGAAGCGCGGCGCCCGCTGATCTTCGGGCAATTGATCATCATGGTCGTGTACGTGCCGATCTTCGCGCTGACGGGCGTCGAGGCGAAGATGTTCCATCCGATGGCGATCACCGTCGTGTTCGCGCTCGCTGCCGCCATGGCGCTGACGGTCACGTTCATTCCGGCGGCCATTGCACTTTTCATCGGCAAGCGTATCGAAGAGAAGGAAAACCGGCTGATGGGCTGGGCGAAGCGGCGTTATGAACCCGTCCTCTCCCTGTTCATCGGTCATCCGGGGCGCGTGCTCGCGGGAGCCACGACGATTGTCTGCGGCGCACTGCTGCTGGCCACGCGGCTGGGCAGCGAATTCGTTCCGAGCCTGAACGAAGGCGATCTCGCGGTCGCCGCGCTGCGCGTGCCGGGCACGAGCCTTTCACAATCCGTTGAAATGCAAAAAACCCTTGAAACGACGTTGAAGCAACGTTTTCCCGAGATCGCGCGCGTGTTCGCTCGCACGGGCACCGCGGAGATCGCGGCGGATCCAATGCCGCCTAATCTGTCCGATGGCTACATCATGTTGAAGCCTGCTGCGCAGTGGCCGGACTCCGCCAAGTCACACGAGCAGTTGCGACAAGAAATTGAGAATGTTCTGTCGGATCTGCCAGGAAACGCCTACGAATTTTCTCAGCCAATCCAGTTGCGATTCAATGAGCTGATCTCGGGGGTTCGCAGCGACGTCGCATTAAAGCTGTTCGGCGACGACATGTCCGTGCTAAGCGAAACCGGCAACCGGCTGGCTGCCGCCCTGTCTCGAGTGCCGGGCGCGTCGGAGGTGAAGGTTGAACAGACGGCGGGTTTGCCGGTGCTCACCGTCGCATTCGATCGCGACAAGCTCGCCCGTTATGGCGTGAGCATCGGCGACGCGCAGGACGCGGTCGCGGCCGCCGTGGGCGGACGCAATGCAGGCCTGCTGTTTCAGGGCGACCGGCGCTTCGATATCGTCGTGCGCCTGCCCGATGCGCTGCGCTCCGATCCCGAGGCACTCGCACGGCTGCCGGTTTCGTTGCCGTCGGCCGTGGGCACAGTTGTCGCGCCAATCGCGCGAACTGCGCCTACCTCGACGGCCGGGTCCGCCGCATCGAGCGCGGCCACGCGCCCGTCCTATGTGCCGCTGTCCGAACTCGCCTCGCTCGATGTCGCACCGGGCCCGAATCAGATCAGCCGCGAAGACGGCAAGCGGCGCATCGTCGTAACCGCTAATGTGCGCGGTCGCGATGTCGGCTCCTTCGTCGCCGAAGCCAGAGCGAAGGTCGGCCAGAACGTATCGATCCCGCCCGGTTACTGGCTCGCATGGGGCGGGCAATTCGAGCAGATGCAAAGCGCCGGCGAGCGCTTGCGCATTGTCGTGCCAGCCGCGCTGCTGATGGTATTCGTCCTGCTCTACGTGATGTTCGGCAATGTCAAGGATGGGCTGCTCGTATTCACGGGCATTCCGTTCGCGCTCAGCGGCGGCATCGTTGCGCTGTGGCTGCGTGGGCTGCCGTTTTCGATTACGGCGGCCGTGGGCTTTATTGCGCTATCGGGTGTCGCGGTGCTGAACGGCCTCGTGATGCTGTCGTTCATCCGCACGTTACGCGAAGAGGGTATCGATCTCGACGCCGCCGTGCGTACGGGTGCGCTGACCCGTCTGCGGCCTGTTCTGATGACTGCCCTTGTCGCCGCACTCGGCTTCGTGCCGATGGCGTTCGCCACGGGAACCGGCGCCGAAGTGCAGCGCCCGCTCGCGACGGTAGTGATAGGCGGCATTCTTTCGTCGACCGCGCTCACGCTGTTCGTTTTGCCCGTGCTTTACCGCGCCGCCTATGCATGCGGCAAGTTCAACGTTTCGTTACTCCGAAGTCGCCGAGGTGATATCCAATGCGAATCCTGATTGTTGAAGACGAGCCGAAAACCGGGCACTACCTGAAAAAAGGCTTGAACGAAGCGGGTTTTGTAACGGACTGGGTGGAAGACGGCGTGACGGGTTTGCATCAGGCGGAAACCGAGCACTACGATCTGATCATCCTCGACGTGATGCTGCCGGGCAAGGACGGCTGGACGGTTCTGCAAAACCTGCGGCGCACGCAGTCGACACCGGTGCTGTTCCTCACCGCGCGCGACGATGTGGACGACCGTGTCAAGGGCCTCGAACTCGGCGCCGACGATTACCTCGCAAAGCCGTTCGACTTCGTCGAACTGCTCGCTCGGGCGCGATCGATTTTGCGGCGCGGCCAGCCGCGCGACGCAACGACACTGAAAATCGCCGACCTCGAACTCGACTTGACGCGACGCAAGGCGCTGCGCCAGGGCACGACGATTCTGCTGACCGCCAAGGAGTTTTCGTTGCTGTGGCTGTTGATGCGCCGCGAGGGCGAAATCCTGCCGCGCGCGACGATTGCATCGCAGGTGTGGGATATGAATTTCAACAGCGATACGAACGTCGTCGACGCGGCGATCCGGCGTTTGCGCGCGAAAATCGACGACACGTACGAGCCGAAACTGATTCATACCGTGCGCGGAATGGGATACGTGCTCGAGCAGCGCGGCAGCGGCGCTGCGTGCGATGGTGCAGACCAGCCATGAGGACCGACATTCTGCCGCGTACACTGCGGGCACGCCTGACGGTGTTGATCGTCGCGTCGAGCACGGCCGTGCTCGCGTTGAGCGGGTTCACGCTATATGAGGCGCTGCGCAACCGCATCGAGGCATCGGCAACCGCCGAAATGGATGCGACGATGTCCGCGCTCAAGGCGCATTTGCCACAGGTGCGGGCAATCGAGGAGATCCCGTACCTGACGGAGACGTGGATCGACATGCTGCATGGGCATGCGAATCTGAGCCTTGCGATCTTCGATAGCGCCGACCGCCGGTTGCTGAGCACACCCGGCTATCGGCACGAGGCGCGCGTCGCCGCGACGCTCGAACGCGCGCGACTGGTGCCGGCGCCGATTGTCGTTCAAGTGCCTCGAGTTGCGCTTCGCTATCTCGCGACCGCTATTCCTCTTGCAACAGGCGAGAACGGCGTGCGTGTGGTCGTGCAATACGACGCCAACGCAGATCGCGCATTGCTGCGCACCTATGCCTGCACGATCGTGCTGATTCAGGTGTGCGGCGTGCTGATTGCCGCGTGCCTTGCGTATGGCATCGCGCTGGTTGGACTCAGCCCTTTGCGGCGGCTGGTCGCACAGGCGGAAGACATGTCGACGAGCCGTCTTGCGCATCCGCTGCCCGATCTGCAGGGCGCCGGCGAACTGCAGGATCTGGGACGCGCATTCAACGGCATGCTGGCGCGCCTCGACGAATCGTTCACGCGCCTTGCGCAGTTTTCGTCGAATCTCGCGCACGACCTGCGCACACCGTTGACGAATTTGCTCGCGCATGCGCAGGTCGTGTTGTCGCGGCAGCGCTCGGCTGCTGAGTATCGCGAAGTAATCGAGACGAGTGTCGACGAATATCAGCGCCTGTCGAGAATGATCGACGATATGCTGTTTCTCGCGCGCGCCGATAGCACGCAGAGCGCGGTCACCATGCGAATGTTCGATGCGTTCGCGGAAGCCTCGCGCGTCGCCGGCTTTTATGAGCCGATGGCCGAATGCGCTTCAGTGGCATTCGATGTGCGCGGCGCGGGCGTGGTTTACGGCAACCCGCTGCTTTTCCAGCGCGCGTTGAGCAATTTGCTGTCGAATGCACTCGCTCATGCACCGCAGGGATCGACCGTCGACATCCACTGTCTCGCAACCGGCAATGGCGACACGATGCTCACGGTGTCGGATGCGGGGCCGGGCATCGAAGCGGCGCACCGCGCGCGCATTTTCGAGCGGTTCTACCGCACTGACCCCGCCCGGCACAATCTTGCGTCGGGCACGGGCGGCGCAGGGCTCGGGCTCGCGATCGTCAGATCGATCATGCAGTTGCACGGCGGCGAGTGCGGCGTGGAAAGCGAGCCGCATGTGCGCACGACTTTCTGGCTGAAGTTTCCGGCATGCGCGCAACGGGCTTCGACCTAGAATCCCTGCACTGTCGCGGTCGCATGCGCGACGAGATGCACGACGCCGAAAATGACCGCGCCGATGCAGAAGGCCATGAGCACGGCGACAAACGGCAGGAGAACGATATTGACGTTAGCGAAGTCCGATCGTGGGACGCGCGCTTGCGCACGCCGAAGAAGCTCGCAAGGACGAGGCGGACAAATTCCATGGCTCTGCGCCTGAAGGTCTGGGGCCGATTTGGGGTTGCGCCCATCGAGTTGCCCTCATCATCGGACCGTTCGTGAACTGAAAACAGCAGCAGATCCGCGTGGAATTCGGGAAGCATCGGCGGCAATCTGTCGCGGGAAGCGGGCCTTGCCCCGCTATGCGGCTTTGGCCGCCGCCGCAATGAACCGGCGGCGGCAAGCCGATCGCTAGCGCGATGCGATCGCGCCATCGTGATGGTCGACGCCCGGATTCACCTCACCCGCATGCTTTGCGATAGCGTGCAGCTCCTTATTGCGGGCGATCTGCTCGCTGCTCGGCGGATAGCTGGTTTTGCTGATCGGGATCATGCCGTCGTGACGGGCCTGCGCGAGTTCCTGCTGGACCTGTGCGCGGGTCTTTCCCTGGGCCAGCGCCGCTTGCGCTACAAAGACGGCGCTCAGTGATGCGGTAAAGGCGAGCAGGGTGAGCTTCACGGTACTCATGGCTTTTCTCCTTTGAAGTTCGATCGACCTCAATGGCTGATCTGAGCTTCAGTTTGGAGTGGAGACGGTGCGCAACGATGAGCGGCAGATGACAAATCTGCAGGGAAGCGGACATGGCGCCTTTGCTGCTGGGTTTCGGGTCGCTATGAACCGAGAATCATCGAACAGACGTTTTCTCTCTGAAATCCGGAGTCCTTGTACGCGAGGAAATCGTCGTTGAAGGTGCCGAGCGTGCTTTGCGGCCGATGCTTCATTCCCTCGTAGAAGGCGTCAACCATCTCGTACTTGAAGCGCTTCCCGCGCGGATGAGCCGTCAATACCGCGTTCCATTGCTCTTCGGTCAGCTCTTCCTTTCCCAATCCAATCAGATCCATCACCGCTCCGGCCTGCGTCAACGCAATTTCCGCATGCATATGCTCCGGAATGCCAGGGGTCGTATGCAGCGCGACCGCGGACCAGACGATGGAAACGTCCTGCGCGGAGAAGCCGCGGCTCAGCAAGAAGTCGCGTGCCGCGTTCGCTCCATCGACTTCGAACCGTAGCTGGCTCTCGCGGTAGCCGTCGGTGAGCCCGATATCGTGGAACATGGCCGCCGCGTAAAGAAGCTCGGGGTCAAAGCACATGCTGGCCGCCTCTCCTTTCATGGCGCCCCAGAAATAGACGCGAACGGAGTGATTGAACAAGGTCTCGCTTTGCGTATCGCGAACGAACTCGGTTATCTCGCGTGCCAGATGACTGTCTGGAATCCATAGGTTCCAATCCTTTCTCGCTATCACCTTATCTCTCCATGGTTCAAATGATCTCACCCGGACGGCCCGTATCGAGATCGACCAATAGGAGTCAGCGTAACGGCGCCTGCGACGCGGTATGCGTCGTTTACCCCGCGCTTTCCGGACAAGCTCGCGCCGGCAGACATAGCGGGCCCATCAACGCCTGTTGCGCCGGCTCCGCTTGCGAAGTGCGCGAACCTCGCGCGGACCGCCTGATGTCCTGCGGCGTCTGACCCAGAACGCGCAGGAACGCGCTTCTCATGCGGTCCCTGCTTAGAAAGCCCACCTGCTCGGCGATCGCGTCCATCGAATAACGCCCCCGCTCGATCATCAGGCGCGCCGCTTCCACGCGTAGCAGCTCGACGGCTTTCGCGGGCGTGTACCCCGTCTCCTCATTGAAAGCCCTGCTGAACTGCCTTGGACTGAGCGTGGCGATACTTGCGAGTTCCTCGACCGATAGGCCTTTGCGCAGGTTCGCACTCGCGTAGTCGATAACCTTCTGGATTCTGTCGGATTTCGGTTCGAGTTCGAGCATGGCGGAGAACTGCGAATGTCCGCCTGCGCGGCGGTGGTAGACCACGAGATTGCGCGCGACCTTGCGTGCTACCTCACGGCCGAAGTCGTTCTCGATCATGGCAAGCGCCATGTCGATGGTGGCCGTCATGCCGGCGGATGTCCACATGGAACCGTCGACGATAAAGATCCGGTCTTCCGCAACGTCCACCCGGGGAAAGCGCAGTTGCAAGTCCCGCGCAAAGCGCCAGTGAGTGGTCGCGCGCCGGCCATCGAGGACACCCGCCTGAGCAAGCACAAATGCCCCCGTACACGGAGCCGCAATTCGTCTGGACGTCCGCAGCGAGCGTCTCACGAATTCCTCGACGACATGCGACGTCCTGTCAGTCGCCGCACCGGAAGCGAACATGACCGTGTCGAAAATGTCTTCGCCGATTGGCTGCGATTCGACGCGAATGCCGGCGGATGAAGTTACCATTCCGCCGGCCTCGGACAGAACGGTGACGTCGTAAGCCGTTTCGCCAATTACCAGATTGGCCAATTCGAATGCCGTGATAGCAGCGAATCCCATCAGATAAAAATCGGGAAGCACGACCAGGCCGATTTTATGCATATGACTGCGTATTTTGCGACATGACATGCGGATGCCGCCGTCGCGGAATGCCCGGCGCGGCCCCACGAAAGGAGAAAAAACCTTAGCGCAAGTATGAAAATGTGCTCGAAATAACGGCGCGTATCGCTGCTGGCAGATCTAGATGCACGGCCGCCGGGAAACCGCGCTGTCATGTGACGCGACCACTCGCCAGCCGCCATGCAACCCCGCCTCGGGTTGAGAGTCGGGACCGACACGCGCCCACACCACCGTGCGCCGCCCATAAAATTCCGGATCGTCACAGCTGAATTCCGTGCTCACCGTGGCAGTGTCGTACCCGAATGTGGTGATTGCAATGGATGTCGTCATCGTTCCGTTACTGATCGGATGACGGCTAGCATTGAGTTTCCGGATTTCGCTGCTGCCGTAATACATGTCGTCGAAGCCGTAGCAAACCGAATTTGGGTTTTCCCAGATCAAGGCGTTCAGCAGGAAAACATCGTTCTCGACTAACGCTTTTTCGTACGTGGAGTGGACAGCCGCAACTTCGTCCACGACATGGGGCATATTGATATTCATCGAAGAAATCGACATATCGGTAAGAACTCGAAAAACTGCCCACCATCGCGCGCCCGGCGAAAATCTCCGAGACACGCTGATGCTCGGACATAACCGGTCAAGCAAGCGGTAGACATGTCAAAAGCATATCTTTCGCGGATCGTCTCGAAATGACGTATTTACGATGATTTCCGGACATCGGCGGCGATTCTGCGGCGCGTGGTCTTGCGAGGAGTGCCGCATGGTGCAAACGGGTGTGTCCTGAAGCGACTTTGTAATCGCCTGAAGGTCATCGCCGCACACGACTGTTGTGCGCGCAAGCAAAGCGAAGTACCGTCAATATCACGAACGCATTGTCCGGCGGCATCGGATACGAGCCGACGCAATGAAGGTCTTACGTTCAGGCCTGATCAGGCGACGGCGTGCCGCCATCGTCTTCCGCTTCCGGCACCGCCCGGTTTTCCCGCCCAGCGCGCCGGACCGATTGCGGCGGCTCGCCTAAGGTACGGACAAACGCGCGCCTCATTCGGTCCCGGTCGAAAAAGCCCACTTCGTTCGCAATGACATCCATCGAATGGCGCCCCTGCTCGAGCATCAACCGGGCGGCTTCCACACGCAGCCGCTCGACGGCCTTTGCGGGGGACTCGCCGGTCTCCGCGGTAAACGCCCGGCTGAACTGTCGCGGGCTAAGACTTGCTACCTCCGCCAGTTCCTCGACGGACAGCGCATTACGCAGGTGCGCAACGGCATAGTCGATCGCTTTCTGGATCCGGTCGGATTTGGGCTCGAGCTCGAGCAGCGCGGAAAACTGCGACTGACCGCCGGCACGCCGGTGATACACGACGAGTTTGCGCGCGACCGTACGCGATACGTCCTTGCCGTGATCTTTTTCAATCATGGCAAGCGCCATGTCGATCGTGGCCGCCATGCCCGCCGATGTCCAGATCGAGCCATCGACGACGAAAATCTGATCTTCGTCGACCGCCACTTCCGGAAAGCGGCGCTGCAGATCGCCGGCAAATCGCCAGTGAGTCGTCGCTCGACGGCCGTCGAGCACGCCGGATTCGGCCAGAACGAACGCCCCTGTGCATGGTGCCGCGACACGCCGCGATGTCTTAAGCGCATGTTTGACAAAGGCCGTGAGCGCAGGCGAGCACAGGTCGGTTTCGGCGCCTGAAGCGAACATGACCGTATCGAACACGGCGTCGCCGAACGGCTCGCTATCGACGCGAATTCCCGATGCCGCCGCTATCAGCCCGCCCGTTTCGGAAACGACGGTCACCTCGTACGCGGCCTCTTCGAGCACGAGATTGGCCAGCTCGAATGCGGTGACCGCCGCGAAACCCATCATATAAAAGCCGGGAAACACGACGAACCCGACGCTATGCATGTGGCCCCTCCGTCCAGCACGTCATGAATTGAGGGTATATCTGACGTTTGAGAAGCCGTCAACAATCCCTATCCTTTGCCCTGTCATCGGAAGGAGATGCTGAAATGGACCGTCGATTACTGATGCTCGCGATAGGGATGTTCGCGATGGGCACCGACAATTTTGTCGTGGCCGGCATTCTTCCTGGCGTTGCTTCATCGCTTCATACGTCCGTGAGCATCGCCGGCCAGATGGTCACGCTCTACGCGTTGTCATACGCGGTCATGGCGCCGGTTATGGCGGCAATCGCGGGCGGCTGGCCCCGCAAGCTCATTCTGGTGCTGGCGCTCGGTATTTTCGTGGCCGGCAATGCGATCAGCGCCGTCGCAACGAACATCGACATGGTGCTCCTCAGCCGCGTTCTCGCCGGGTTCGGCGCGGCCCTGTTCTCGCCCACCGCCCTCGGGGTCGCTTCGGCGCTAGCGCCGCCTGAAAAGAGAGGCCGAGCGCTGTCGATCGTGACGGCCGGCCTGACCGGCGCAACGGCGCTCGGCGCTCCCATCGGCACATTTATCGGCGGGTTCGGCAACTGGCGCACGACGCTGTGTTTCGTCACGCTGCTCGGTCTGATCGCGATGCTCGGCGTATGGACGATGCTGCGCTCGCTCCCGGCAACACCGGTCGTGACGCTTAAAGAGCGGCTCAAACCCATTCGCGAACTCCCGATCGCGCTGACGCTGCTCACATCGTTGTTTGCGTTTGGCGGCTTCCTGATGATCTATACCTACGTCGGGCTCGTATTCGATCGCGTGACTCTCGGCAACGGACGCATTCTTGCCGGCATGTTGCTTGTCTGGGGAATCGCGGCCACGGTCGGCAACGTGCTGTGCGGCAGGCTTGTCGATCGGTTTCCGAGCCGCGTTATCGTGAACGTGGCGCTGTGCATTGCCATCGTCAATTTTTGCGCACTGCCGTGGACCTCGGCTCACACGATCGGCGCCATGACGGCGCTGATCATATGGGGCATCTGCGGCTGGGGTCTTCTCGTGCCGCAACAGCATCGGCTCGTCGAACAGGCGCCGAACGCGGCACCGCTCGTACTGGCCTTGAACAACACCGCTACCTATACCGGACTCGCCTGCTCGGCCGTGCTGGGCGGATTGGTTCTGCTGTTCGTCGACCGGCACTACCTGAGCATGGTCGGCGCGGCGCTCATCGCGGTCGCGTTTGTTGTTTCGGAAGCGGCATATCGTTACCGGACACGCAAAGAGGCAAGGGAAAAAGCGCATCGCTTGACGAAGCACGCGAACGCATCAAGCACGCTGGGATCCGCTCGCGAACACGATACCGGCGAAGCAGTACGCGGACTTTCGGCGGGCAGCGCGCGAGGCAGGGCCCGGGTCGATGCCTGATGAGGCTCGGCAATTTTTGTTTGAATGGAAGATTCATGGTTACACAGACACAATTCACAGGTCGCGACGTCTTCGCCCGCACGTTCGATGCCGATACCGAGTCGCTTGCCGCAATCGCCGAAAGACTCGAGGTGCGCGGGAAGCACCCGTTCTTTACAGAGGTCATCGGTCACTACATGGACGCATTGCGCCTCGGCCGCGAAGAGGCCATATTGGAGTTGGGTTGCGGCACGGGCGTCATCCCGCGTGCACTCGCAAAGCGTAACGACGTGAAGGGGCGCATTACCGCCATCGACATCAGTCCGCATCTGGTCGAAATGGGCGCACGGCTCGCGTCGGAGGAAGGCGTTGCCGGAAAGATCGATTTTCTGGTCGGCGACGCGCATTCGATCGTCGAACTGCAAGACCGGTTCGACGTCGTCATCATGCACACCCTGCTAAGCCACGTGGTCGACCCGGCAACGGTGCTTCGCGAGGCTCAGCGTCTGCTTCGACGCGGCGGGCGCATCGTGGTTTTCGACGGCGACTTCGAGTCGCTCACATTCGCGACGGATGCACCCGATGGCGGTGCGGAAACGGATCGGCTCCTCGGCGTATCGGGACAAGCGCACGGGCGCGTGATGCGTCTGATGCCGCAGCTTCTCGGCGAAAACGGCTTTCGTCTCGAATGGTCTCGCGCCTATGTGGCGGCCGACATCGGCCGCGCCGACTTCTGGGAGTCGCTGCTTGCGACCTTTCGCACGCTGCTGCCGAAATCGGGTGTGATGTCCGTGGACGATGCGGATCACTATGCAGCCGGGCTCGAGCGCGCGTCTGCAAATGGCCGGTTTTTCGCGTCGTGCAACTTCTATACGATGATCGCGCGCAGTGCCGCGTAACGGAGATGAATTATGCATACCCAAATCAATTCGATCGGGGAGGTTCGGCACCTCGGCCGTTGGGCAATCCCCTGCGCCACTCTGGCGATCGCACTGCTGGCGCTGACGGTCCCGCGGCCGGCACTCGCACAGGCTGCCGATGAAGAAACGGTTTCACCTGTCATGCAGCAGGCGATTCCAGAGGCGCCCTCGAAAACGATACTTGTCGCCACTGTCACGTATGCGCCGGGCCAGGCTTCCTCGCCGCACAAGCATCCGGGTTCGATCTTCGCGTACGTCGTAGAGGGTAGCGTCGAATCGCAGCTTGCAGGCGCGCCGCCCAAAATCTACCGTACCGGTGAGGCGTGGTACGAACCGCCTGGCGCACACCATGTGGTGTCCCGCAACGCGAGCAAATCGCAGCCGGCGAAGTTATTGATCTTCGCGGTGACATCAGGCCATGAACCCGTCAAAGAGCCACTCGCGCACTAGACCGGTCCATGAAATCTCAACCTTGGCCGGCCGTCGCTAGACCGGGCACCCAGATGCACTGGAAGCGGCGACCAGGAGAGCAGATCGTGACTACATCGATGCAAGCAGTTCAAATCGAAAAGTTTGGTGGACCGGACGTCCTCGAGCTTTGCCGGCTTCCTGTTCCCACACCGGGCGAAGCAGAGGTCGTCGTCAAGGTGATGGCCGCGGGCGTCGGTCCGTGGGATGCGTGGATTCGCGCCGGACACAGCGTCCTTCCGCAGCCGCTGCCTCTAACGCCCGGCTCCGACATCGCGGGCCGGGTCGTCGAGGTCGGGCGAGGCGTCACAAAATTCGCGAAGGGCGACGAAGTGTTCGGCGTGACCAACCTTCGATTTACCGAGGGCTACGCGCAGTATGCAAAAGCCAGGGTCGACATGATCGCGGCCAAACCTGCCGGCACGAGTTTCGAAGAAGCCGCGTCGATGCCCGTCATAGCGGTGACCGCGTGGCAAATGCTGCATGACTTCGCAGGTATCAAGCCCGGCCAACGCGTTCTCGTGCTCGGCGGCTTCGGCAACGTCGGCGCCTTCGCCGTTCAGATCGCCCGGCTTGCCGGTGCGCATGTCGTTGCAACCGCGTCGGATGCTCAGGCGGATCAGGTCCGCGCTTTCGGCGCGGACGAAATCATCGAGCGGAATATGAACCGCGTCGAAGCATGGTCCGCCAGTTTCGACGCCGTTGTCGATACGGTCGGCGGTGAGGCGCTCGAGCGGTCCTATGCGCTTGTGCGGCCGGGCGGCGTTGTCGTGTCGGCAGTGCAGAAGCCCGATGCGGCCTTACTGCCGCGGCATGTGAGATCCGACTTCCTTCTGGTTCGCGTTGAAACCGGCATTCTCGAAACGCTCGGCAGCCTCACAGCAGACCATCGACTCAAGACCCGCGTGGGCGAGGTTCTGCCGCTCGCCGAAGCGCGCCGCGCACACCAGATGATCGAAGGCGCGCCGCACAAGCCCGGCAAAATCGTTCTTATTCCTTGAACGCGGCGAAACAGGCATAGCGGAGCGAACGACCACAAGCGAATACAAACGCGATACGAAACGCCGCAGATCAAATCGTGCGCACGTCGATCGGAAGCATGTCATGCATGATGACCGGGCTTCCGTCTCTTCTGTAGCGCACCCGAACGCCGGCGTACAGATGCGACCGCCCCGCTCGAATCGCGGACAACCAGTTCCGCCGCAAACGTAACCCTCTGCGCGCCCGCATCATTCCCCGCGACCTGCGCAAGCAACGTATTCACCGCGGAACTGGCCATCTGCTGGAACGGCTGCCGCACCGTGGTGAGCGCCGGATGGAACTGCTCCGCCATCGGAATGTCGTCAAAGCCGACCACCGATATATCGTCGGGTACGCGCAGCCCCGCTTCGCGCGCCGCGGCGATCGCGCCAAAAGCGCTTTGATCGTTAGCCGTGAAAATTGCGGTAGGCGGATCGGCAAGATGGAGCAACCTCGAGGCCACTTCGAAAGCCGTCATTTGCGACAGGTCGCCCGATGCAATCAACTCAGGCGCATGCGGCAGCCCATGCCGCGCGAGCGCATCGACATACCCGCGTTGGCGGTCGCGCACGCCTTCGATGGAATTCCCCCCGCCCAGGAACGCAATGCGTGTGTGTCCAAGCTCGATCAGATGCTCGACCGCAAGCTGAGCGCCGCCGTAGTTATCGACCGATACCGACGGAAACCGGTTCATCGTGCCGCGCTGATCGATCACCACAACGGGCAGATTCGCTTTCGCTAACGAATCGAGCCATAGCGATTCACGCGGCAGGATTGCAAGCAACGCATCGGAGAATTGCCGCACCAGCCCGAGCACGTCTTGATGCATGTGTCTGTCCTCATCGGACATCGTATAGACGAGCACCTCGCAGCCGGCAGCCCTCGCGGCACGGCCGGCCCCGAGTATCAGTTCGCTCGAGAACTGCGTATCGAGCGTCGGCGTGATGATGCCGATAATGCCGTTGCGCCCGCCCGATAGTTTTTGCGCCGTGCGATTGACGACGTAGCCGATATCGGACGCAATGCGCAGCACCTCGTCGCGCGTCTCGCGCGAAACGCCAGCGCGGCCGTTGAGCGCACGCGATGCGGTCATCTGCGATACGCCGGCCAGCCGCGCCACGTCTGCCAGGGTGGGATTTTCTTTGGTCATGCCGTCAGTCACAAGCGGGTGATGAAAGATGGGACATTAAGCGTAGATTACGTTACCGCTAACGTTATTTCTGCATTCATTCTAAGCGAATAGACGTGAAGCGCAATCAGGGCTTTTATGAACCGCGCGAATCTGACAAAGATCCATTGTCTGCAAGGCTTTGCCCGCTTATATGCAAATCGCGTACGACGATCTCTGCGCGCTTGAGGGTTAACCTCATCTGGCCACCATTTGGCGACGTTACTACCATCGCTAACGTTAAGGATACCGTTAGTCGTTCCCTATTCTAACGATGGAGACTTCAAGATGGCGTATGCGGCGGTATCGAAGGCGATAGGCCTCACTGCACTCTGCTCGTTGCTGGCAATCGCAGCAGGCACGGCGGCCCACGCGCAAGACGCGAAAGTCATCACCGCGTGGGACCAGCAAACCAACGCGACATCGAGCAAGATTCTGCGCGATGCCTCTGATCGTTTCGAGCAGAAAAACCCGGGCTACAAGGTCGAGAATTCGCACGTCATCAACGATGCATACAAGACCAAGCTCAAGGTTGCGTTCGGCGCTAACCAGCCGCCGTGCGTGTTCGAATCGTGGGGCGGCGGCCCGCTGCACGAATACGTCAAAGCCGGCCAGATTGTCGACCTCACGCCGTATCTGCAGAAAGACCCTGTCTATCGCGACCGCTTTCTGCCGTCGTCGTGGAAGGCCGTAACGTTCGACGGCAAGACCTATGGCGTCGCGGCGGAAAACGCGTCTGCCGCCGTGATCTTTTATAACAAGGACATCTTCCGGCAATACAGTCTCAAGCCGCCCGCAACGTGGCCCGAACTGATGCACGTCGTGCAGGTGCTGACATCGCACGGCATCGCCCCGTTCGCGCTTGCGAACAAGAACAAGTGGACGGGTTCGATGTACTACATGTACCTTGTCGACCGCATCGGCGGGCCGGACGTCGTGCGCGCCGCGCTCGACGGCGCCGGCAAGGGTTTTGACGATCCTGCCTTCATCGAAGCAGGCAAATACATCCAGCAGCTCGTCAAGGCCGGTGCATTTGCGCAAGGTTTCAATGGTCTCGACTATGACGTCGGGGCGTCGCGCCGCCTGCTCTATTCGGGGCGTGCGGCAATGGAACTGATGGGCGGTTGGGAAGCATCGACCATTCAAAGCGAAAACCCGGCGTTCTCGAAGAAACTCGATTTCTTCCCGTTCCCGAGCGTGCCCGGCGGCAAAGGCGATGCGCGCGACGTGATCGGCACGGTCGGCGATGGCTTTCTTAGCATCTCCACCGAATGCAAATTCCCGGATGCCGCGTTCAAACTGATCGAGTCGCTGACGGACGACGCCGCGATGCGCGCGCGCGTCGGAGACCGCAAGATTCCGCCGGTCAAGAACATCGCACTTGACGACCCGTTCCTCAAGCGCCTGCAGGGCCTGATTGTCGACGCACCGAATGTCCAACTGTGGTACGACCAGGCTTTGCCGCCGCATCTCGGCGAAGTTCATAAGGACACGACGCAGGCGCTGTTCGGCCTATCGCTGACGCCCGAGGCCGCCGCGCAGCAAATGGAAAACGCCGCCAAGGCGGGCGGTTGATCACCTGCAACGGGCGACATCTGCGACAACACTTTCATCAACTCATCCGGATAGCCCGGCCGGCGCCGCCATCGCATGCATCGCGGCGCCGGCCGGCAGACCTGCCGTGAACATCGTGCTCCCCGCCGTATCCGAACGCCGACGCCGCCTGCGTTTTCCCTCGCAGGCGCTCGTCGCGGCCGCGTTCCTCGCGCCCGCCGTGCTGCTGCTCGCGGTCTTCCTGCTCTATCCGCTCGTCTCCAGCCTGCGGCTTTCGCTGCTCGACTGGAACGGCCTTGGCAACAACGCGCGCTTCATCGGCCTTTCCAACTGGGTCCGGCTCGGGCACGACACCGCGTTCTGGCAGTCGCTCTTGAACAATGTGATTCTCGCGGCCGCGTCGGTTGTCGTCGAATTGCCGATCGCACTCGCGCTCGCCGTGCTGCTCGAGAAAGCGGGCCGCGGTTCGCGCGTGTTGAAAATCCTCTACTTTCTGCCTCTGCTGATGTCGAGCGTCGCCATTGGCGTGCTGTTCAAGAACGTCTACGATCCGAACTTTGGTCCGCTCAACACCGCATTGCGCGCGCTCGGTCTCGATACGCTTGCCCAGGACTGGCTCGGCGATCCGCATTTGTCGCTCGCATCGACAATTGCCGTGATCTGCTGGCAGAACGTTCCGTTCTACATGATCCTGTTTCTCGCCGGACTTTCCTCGATGCCGGTAGAGGTCACCGAAGCCGCGCGTCTCGACGGCGCGTCCGAATGGGTGATCTTCTGGCGCATCAAGCTACCGCATTTGCAAGGCACGGTGCGCACCGCGGTGCTGCTCGCCGTGCTCGGCTCGCTGCGCTACTTCGACCTGATCTATGTCATGACGGGCGGCGGCCCTGAAGGCTCGTCGGAGCTGATGGCCACCTATATGTATCGCACCGTGTTCAGCTCATTTCAGCTCGGCTACGGCAGCACGATCGGCTCGGCGATGTTCATCATTGTCTGTGCGGTCGCGGCCATATCGCTGCGCTTTAGTCGCCGTTACGCAACCGAGGTCTAGACCATGAAATTGAAACCGCGTCTGGGCGTACCGCTTCTTGCGCTGATCTGGCTCGTCGTCACGACGCTGCCATTTCTTTTCGTGGTCGCGACGAGCCTCAAAACACAGGATGAAACGTATTCGTCGCCGGTGTGGGCATTGCCCCGGCATTTCTACATTGGCAACTATGTGGCGGTGCTCCAAGGCCCTTACTTCACCTACTTTCGTAACAGCGTGTTCGTCGTCGGCGTTTCCGTCCTGCTGATCGTATTGGCCAGCGCAATGGCGGCCTACGCATTCGCGCGCATGCGCTTTGCACTGAACAAGACGCTCTTTGCAATCGTCGTCGCGGGCATGATCGTGCCGCTGCACGCAACGCTCGTGCCGATCTATCTGCTCACACGCAACCTCGGCATCTACGATACGCCGTTCGCCTTGCTCGGGCCCTACGTTGCGCTGAGCCTGCCGATCTCGATCTTCATTCTCACCGAGTTCATGCGCCAGATTCCGCGCGAACTCGAAGAAGCCGCGCAGCTGGACGGCTGCGGCCCATTCGGCATTTTCTGGCGCATTTTCTTTCCGCTGTCCACGCCAGGGCTCGCCACGGTCGCGATCTACAACGGCATCGGCCTGTGGAATGAATTCATCTTCGCGTACATGTTGACGTCGACACCCGAGCATCGCACGCTGCCGCTCGCGATATGGGATTTCCAGGGGCAATACTCATCGAATGTGCCGGCCATGCTCGCGGTCGTCACGCTCACGTCGTTGCCGCTGATCGTTGCGTATGCATTCGGTCAGGAACGCGTGATCAAAGGGATGATGGCCGGCTCGCTAAAGGGCTAAAGGGCTAAAAAGCTGAAGGCTCGACGAACCGCAACGATCACCGCGATACCCCTATTAGGAGTAAATGGATGGCGCTTCAGGACACCAGCGAGTTTCCGGTTTATCGCCGGGCACATATGCCGACTGAGGCTCGCGTCGCCGATCTGCTCGCGCGCATGACGATCGACGAAAAGATCGCACAATTGCATGCGGTCTGGCTCAAGCTTTCCGTCGACGGTCAGCATGCATGGCGCACGGAGGATTTCGCGCAACGCGACACCGGCGTGCCGCTCGATACGCTGCTGCGTCATGGCCTGGGCCAGGTGACGCGCCCGCTCGGCACGCATACCGTCGATCCGCACGAAGGCGTCAAGGCGCTCAACGCGTTGCAACGGCAGATGGTCGAGGAAACGCGTCTCGGCATCCCGGTGATGTCGCACGAGGAGTGCCTGGTCGGCCTGATGATCAAGGACGCCACGCTTTTTCCTTCGTCGCTCAACTACGCGGCAACGTGGAATGCGGCGCTGATCGGCCGCGTAGGCAAGATGATCGGCGAGCAGGCCCGCTCGATCGGCTGCCGCCAAAGTCGGAGGCCAAGCGGTCTTAGGAAGACAAAACATTCTACCAACTCCTTGGCTCACAGAACGACATGGCTAC
>NZ_JAVHZD010000052.1:0-34723 GCF_031119615.1 Paraburkholderia sp. SARCC-3016
AGCCATGTCGTTCTGTGAGCCAAGGAGTTGGTAGAATGTTTTGTCTTCCTAAGACCGCTTGGCCTCCGACTTCGCCGCTTTCATAACGGTTGCGCCACAACACGAGCGCGCCGGCGATGAGCAGCAGGCATGTCACGGTCTCGCCGGCGATGATCGTCCAGTAACTGAGCTGCCACCAGGCCGGATTGCTTGTCGCGCGGCCCAGCAGCGCGTTGTGCGGGAAGGTGGTGTCCATGCTCAGCACGTGCTGTACGAACTGATAGTTCGAGCCGTAATCGACGAGATTGTCGAATGCGACGATGCCGGCAAACGCGGCGAGCATGACGGACAAGGCGATTTTGACGAGGCGAACGGTCATCGGCGTGGCGGGCGAAGTGGATGGTCCCTCTGAAACAGTTGATCCGCCGCGCTATTCCTCCTTACCCGGCGATTGCGTATGCACAGGAATATTTGCCGGACTCGGATGTTAAGTCAGGACAGGGCGCACGTATGCCGCGAGTGCATACGACAGCCTGTCGCGCCGGTCCGCGCGTTTCCGGCCAGTCGCGCGCGCCATCGCGGGATTCACGCGAACGGGCAGCGTGCCCCATCAGGAGCTTGCATGAGTACGATCGATACGGCGCAGCGCGGCACTGCCGCGCACGCAGCTTTCAATGGCGCATCGGATGCGCGCGGCCAGGCCGCGGCTGGCGGCGCCGGCGGCGATCCGGCCGCAAGCGGTCGCGCCGGCGTCGTCGCCTCGGCTGCCGCGCTCATTCCCGTGCTGCGCTCGCGCACCGCTGAAACCGACGCGCTGTCGAAGCTGCCCGATGCGACGATCGCCGATCTGGAAAAAGCGCGCCTGTTCGACCTGGCCCGCCCGAAAATGTACGGCGGCCTTCAGGCCTCTTACGAAACCTATCTCGATACGGTGATCGAACTTGCGCGCGGCGATGGCTCCACGGCATGGACGCTCGCGCTGTTGACGACATTTACATGGCTTACGTCCGTGTCGTACCCGCAGCACGTCACCGACAAGATATTTACGCCGGGCGCGAGCGTGCGCATCTGCGGTTCGATCGGGCCGCGCCGCGCGAAGACACGGCGCGTGGCCGGCGGCTATGTGATCGAAGACGGGCTATGGACGTACAACACGGGCTTCTATCACGCGCAATGGGACCAGCTCGGCATTCCGCTCGTCGACGACGCGGGCGAGTTGATCGGCCGCGGCGCTGCGCTGTTACCGGCTTCGGACGTCACGCCGCTCGACGACTGGGACACGATCGGTCTGCGCGGCACCGGCAGCACGTCGGTGACGGTCAAGGACGTGTTCGTGCCCGACGAGCGGATTGCGTCGATGGGTCGCAACCTGCAGGACGATTACGCAGCGACGCACCTGCTCGATGTGCCCGGCTACCGCACGCCGATGGTGCCGACGCTCGCGCTGCGTCTCGTCTGCCCGATGGTCGGCATGGCCAAAGCGGCCGTCGAACTGCTGACGGAAAAGATCGGCACGCGCGGCATCGCGTTCACGACCTACGAGAAGCAGGACGAGGCGGCGGTCACGCACCTGCAGATCGGCGAGGCGACGGCGAAGATCGATGCGGCCGAATCGGTGATCCGGCATGCGATCCGCCTGCTCGAAGCGGATACGGAACGCCGCGAGCGCATCAGTGTGGAGCAGCGCGCGCGCATATGGCGCGACGCCGCTTTTGCGAGCCAGTTGATATGGGAAGCCGTGGACCGCCTCGCCGGCGCATCGGGGACCGCGTTCGTCAACCGCACCGGCCCGATGAACCGGATCTGGCACGACGTGCGCGTTGCGACGATGCACGGCGCGCTGTACGCCGACACGCTCTTCGAAATCTATGGCCGCGTCGCGGCAGGCAAGGCGCCGAATACACCCCTGTTGCCGAGCCTGACCTGATCGACGATTGACGATTGACGCGATTCGCGCGGCGCGTGCGCCGCAACGTTTATTCGAACCCGTTCGGGTTGCGTTCCTGCCAGCGCCAGTGGTCGACGCACATGCGCTCGATGCCATGTTGCGCGCGCCAGCCGAGCAGCCGTTCGGCAGCCGCCGGGTTTGCGAAGCACTGCGCGATATCGCCGGGCCGCCGCGCGGCGATTTCATACGGCACCTTGCGCCCCGACGCTTTCTCGAACGAGCGCACCACGTCGAGCACGCTATAGCCTTGGCCCGTGCCCAGATTCACGACGAAACTCTTATCGAGTTTCGCGAGCGCATCGAGCGCCTTGATATGCCCTTGCGCGAGATCGACGACGTGAATGTAATCGCGCACGCCGGTGCCGTCGGGCGTGTCGTAATCGCCGCCGAACACGTTGAGCTTTTCGCGCTTGCCGACCGCGACCTGCGCGACATACGGCATCAGGTTGTTCGGAATGCCGCCCGGTGCTTCGCCGATCAGCCCGCTTTCATGCGCGCCGACCGGGTTGAAGTAACGCAGCGTCGCGATGCGCCACGATGAGTCCGAAACTTCGACGTCGCGCAGAATCTGCTCGGCGATCAGTTTCGACTGGCCATACGGGTTCGTTGCCGAAAGCGGAAACGATTCGTCGATCGGCGAGCTTTCCGGCACGCCGTAGACGGTAGCCGACGAACTGAACACGAACTGCTTCACATTGCGCTGGCGCATCACGTCGAGCAGCGTGAGCAGGCTGCCGATGTTGTTCTGGTAGTACTCGATCGGCTTCGCGACCGATTCGCCGACCGCTTTCAATGCCGCGAAGTGGATTGCGCCGCTCACGCGATGGCGGTCGAAAATCTGTTCGAGGGCGGCCGCATCGCGCACGTCGGCCTCGTAGAACGCCACGCGCTTGCCCGTGATCTGCTCGACGCGTTCGAGCGATTTGCGATTGCTGTTCACGAGGTTGTCGATGACGACGACGTCGTAGCCGTCGTCGAGCAAGGCCACACATGTATGCGAGCCGATATAGCCCGCGCCGCCCGTTACCAGAATCGTGCCCTTCGTCGCCATGCTTTGCTCCCTTAAAGTGTGACGCCCGTCAGATTGTTTAGCAGGTCTTTATAGCGTTCGATGACGAGCCGTTCATCGAATTCGTTCGCGACTTTCTGCCGGCCGCGTTGCGCCATCGCGCGCCGTTCCGTTTCGCTCTTCTCGAGCATGCGCGCGAGGGCGTCGGCCAGACTGTCCACATTACGCACTTCACATAACAGGCCGTTGACACCATGCTCGACCACTTCGCGGCAGCCGGGCACGTCGGTCGCGACGATCGGCCGCTCCATCGCGGCCGCTTCGAGCAGCGTGCGCGGCACGCCTTCGCGATACGACGGCAGCACCACGCAGTCCGCCGCGGCGATCACGGGCCGCACGTCGTGCGCTTCGCCGAGGTACTCGACGATGCCTTCCTGCTGCCACGCGTCGACATCGGCGCGCGAAATCGCGCTCGGGTTCTCGACGTTGAGCGGCCCGAGCAGCTGAAAACGCGCCTGCGGATAACGCGCGCGCAGCTTGCGCGCCGCTTCGACATATTCGCCGATACCTTTATCCCACAGGAGCCGGCCGATCAGTACGAAGGCGAACCCAGCGCGCGAGGCGCGTTCGGGCAGCGGCGCCGGCGCGAACTGTTCGAGGTCGACGCCTTCGCCATGCAGCAGACGCGCCCGTTCAGGGTACACGAGCAGATTCTGCTCGATGAACGCGGTTTCGTCATCGCGATTCAAAAACCAGACTTCGCGCGGGAAGCGGAACGCAAAGCGATAGAGGCGTTTTGCGACCCGCGCGGCGCGGCTTTGCTGGATAAAAACGTAGCCGAGACCGGTCGTAACCGCCACCGACGCGACGCCCGCGAGCCGCGCGGCGACCGAGCCGTAAATATTCGGCTTGATCGTGTAGTGGAACACGACGTGCGGGCGCATGGCGCGATAGAGCCGGTAGAGTTGCAGCAAGGTGCGCAGATCGTCGAGCGGGTTCGTGCTTTTCGACGCGACCGCGAGTTCGATGAAGCGGCAGCCCATGCCGGTCAGCAGATCGGTCGTGCGGTCGCGCGGTGCGATCACGCTGACCTCGACGCCGCGTGCGACGAGTGCGCGAATCAGCCCTTGCCGGTACGTGTAGATCGCAAACGACGTATTGCAGACGAGGACGACGCGAAGGTCGGCGGGGCGCTCGATGCGTGGTTTCATGAAGTCGCGGGTCGGGGCCGAAGTGAGCTCGTCAATGAGTCGCGCGCGGTTGTGTCCCGCGCGCGTAGACAAAGCGTTTGATTCGCCGCAGCGTGCCGTACGGCGTGACGAAATGCAACAGGCTCTTCGCAAGGCCGAGCCATTCGTAGGGGTTCGCGGCGTTGAAGTAATGCAATTGCAGTTTGAGCGTCGACGCGATCTGGCGGCGCCGCTTCGTCGCGCTGATGCCGTTTTGGTTGAGCTCGTAGTAAAGGCCGAGTTCGGGCAGGTTCGCGCAGTCGTAGCGTTCCATCAGGCGCAGGAACAGGTCGAGATCTTCGGCGGAACGATAGGCGGCGCGATAGTTGCCGACCGCGAGCACCGCGTCGATACGCAGCATCATCGAAGGGTGGACGAAGCACGCGCGCAGAAAGCGGATGCGGCGGATTGCCTGCGGATCGGCCGGCGGCGCGAGCATGAACAGCGGCGTACCGTCGAGCGCGACGACTTGCGCCCACATGCCGAGGCCGGCCACGTGCGGATGCGCATCGAGATACGCGCGCTGTTTCGCGAGCCGTTGCGGCACGGTCACGTCGCCCGCATCGATTCGCGCTGCATAACGAAAGCCGCGCGCGGCGAGTGCTTCGATGCCGGCCTGCAACGCGCGTTCGATGCCGCCGTTTTGCGGCATGCGCAGAATCTCGATGCTGAGGTTCGGCAGCGACGGTGCGACAAGCGGCGGCGTGCTGCCGTCGTCGACGATCAGCACGTGCACGGGCTCGCTTTCGCTAAACGATGCCAGCGTGCGGTCGACGTCGGCCTGGCCGTTGTAGGCGGGCATCAGCACCGCGACGTCGGCCAGCGACGCGCGGCCTGATGTAGCCGGGCCGGTCGGCGCGCCGGCCTGCGGCGCGCGCGGGTCCGGGTGCGGGTCCGGGTCCGGGTGCGGGTCCGTGTGTCGCGGCGGGCGTGCGGATGCGGAAGAAGACGTCATGAGCCCAGTTTCAAACGGATGTAATAAAGATTGACCGCCGCGGCCGCCAGATACCCGGCCGCGAGCCCGACGAGCGCGCCATACGCGCCCATGCGCGGAATGGCCAGCAGATTGACCGCGAACGCCACCGCGAGCGCGAGCAGCCATTTCGACAGCAGCACGAACTTCGCCTGGTATTTGAGCACGACGAGATTGCCGATCGCCTCGATGCCGGCCGGCACGGACAGCCATACGGCCCAGCGGAAAATGCCGATCGCGCCTTCGTAATCCGGCCCGAACACATGGCGGATGATGAAGCCCGCGAGCAGATCGAGCACGAACGCGCCGCCCGCCATGATCGCGAAGGTCAGCGCGGCGAGGCGCCACATATTGCGGCGCAGCCGCACGGCTTCGTCGACGCGATAGACGAAGGCCGGCGCGATGGTTTGCGCGAGCATCAGCGCGAGCGTGATCCAGTTTTCGTTCAACTGCTGCGCTGCCGAATAGCGTCCGAGATCGGCGAACGAAATCGCGCGTTCGAGCATCAGGCGGTCGAGTTTCAGGAACAGATACATGCAGATCAGCCCGATCCAGAAGACTGTTCCGGCACTCGCGAAATGACGCACCAAAGGCCGCTCGACGTGCCATCCGAGCGTGCCGCCGTGCCGCTTCACGTAGTACGCGAGCAGAATCGCGCCGATCGCGGCCGCCTCGAGCGCCCACAGCCAGCCGAAGCTGCCGGCCGGCGCCGCCGCGCGCACGAGCAGCCAGACCAGCAGCGCCTTGACGATGGCGGTCGACATGCTCGTCAGCAACTGCGGCTTGCTGAACGTCATGCTCTGCAGCCACGCGTTGATCACGCCGGTAAGCGGTTCGCGAAACAGCATCGTGACCGCGAGGCCGGCCAGCATCGTGCCCACGAGCGGGTCGGTGAAGCGGATGTCGCGGTTCGCCGCGATCGCGGCCCACGTGACGAGTAGCGCGGCGACGGAGACCGTTAGCCGCAATACGAAGGCGCTGCCGAGCACGGTGCCGAGCTCCGCGGCGGGGCGGCGCACGATGGTCGGCACGAGAATCTCGGCGCCGCAGACCCACGTGAGCGGCGCGAGCACGAGCAGCAGCGTATTCGCATACTGCCATTTGCCGAACACGTCCGGGCCGAAGTAGCGGGCCAGCAGGCCGCTGATCGCGATGGCGACGGCGATCTGCGTGAGGCGCTCAAGCCCGAGCCAGACGATATTGGCGACCGCGCGCGTGACGTCGGGGTTCGCGTAGCGTTTCCATGTCAGCATCCGCGGCCCGCCTGGTCACCGGCCAAATCCGCCATGAGCACGGTCAGGCGCGCCATTTGCAACTGCAACTTTACAATCGGGACGCGTCTAGGCATTAGAATAGGACGAGCAGGCGTTCGCTAAAAACGCAATTATAAGTTGGAACCGGACCGCTTCCGGCAAGGTGCAGACGCGACCTCGTCATGCGCAGGACAAAATTTCCATTGCACTTTTCCATTGCACGTAAGTGAGCCTATCCATGATCTCCCAATCGATTTTCAAGGCGTATGACATCCGCGGTGTGATCGGCAAAACGCTCGATGCCGATGCGGCGCGGTCGATCGGCCGCGCGTTCGGCAGCGAAGTGCGCGCGCAGGGCGGCGACGCGGTCGTCGTGGCGCGCGACGGGCGACTGTCGGGCCCGGAACTGATCGCGGCGCTGTCCGACGGACTGCGCTCGGCAGGCGTCGACGTGGTCAACGTCGGCATGGTGCCGACGCCGGTCGGCTACTTCGCGGCGAGCGTGCCGCTGCAGTTCGCGGGCGGCGAACGGCGCGTCGATTCGTGCATCGTCGTGACGGGCAGCCACAATCCGCCCGACTACAACGGCTTCAAGATGGTGCTGCGCGGCGCGGCGATTTACGGCGACCAGATCCAGGCGCTTTACAAACGCATCGTCGACAACCAATTCGAATCGGGCAACGGCACATATGCCGACTACGACATCGCCGATGCTTACGTCGAGCGCATTGTCAGCGACATCAAGCTTGCAAGGCCGTTGAAGATTGTCGTCGATACCGGCAACGGCGTGGCGGGCGGTCTTGCGCCGCGGCTTTTCAAGGCGCTCGGCTGCGAGCTCGTCGAACTCTTTACCGAGATCGACGGCAACTTCCCGAATCACCATCCGGATCCGGCGCACCCCGAGAATCTGCAGGACGTGATTCGCGCGCTGAAAGAAACCGACGCCGAAATCGGCTTTGCGTTCGACGGCGACGGCGACCGCCTCGGCGTCGTCACGAAGGACGGCCAGATCATCTATCCGGACCGTCAGTTGATGCTGTTCGCCGAAGAAGTGCTGTCGCGCAACAAGGGCGCGCAGATTATCTACGACGTGAAATGCACGCGTAATCTCGCGACGTGGGTGAAGGAAAAGGGCGGCGAGCCGCTGATGTGGAAAACCGGCCACTCGCTCGTCAAGGCGAAGCTGCGTGAAACCGGCGCGCCGCTCGCGGGCGAGATGAGCGGCCATGTGTTCTTCAAGGACCGCTGGTACGGCTTCGACGACGGCTTGTACACGGGCGCGCGGCTGCTCGAAATTCTCGCGCGCGTGAAGGATCCGAGCGCGCTGTTGAACGGCCTGCCGAACTCGCATTCGACGCCGGAGTTGCAGTTGAAGCTGCAGGAAGGCGAGAATTTCGAGCTGATCGCACGTCTGCAGAAGAGCGCGAAGTTCCCGCAGGCCGATCAGGTCGTGACGATCGACGGGCTGCGCGTCGAGTATCCGGACGGCTTCGGCCTTGCGCGTTCGTCGAATACGACGCCGGTGGTCGTGATGCGCTTCGAGGCCGATAACGATGCGGCGCTCAAGCGCATCCAGGAAGACTTCCGCCGTGTGATCATGGCGGAGAAGGCGGACGCGAAGCTGCCGTTCTGACGGCTCGCGGCGCAGCGGGCGCGGTTTATCCGGTTTATCGGCGCGCTTTGTTTCTGCTGCGTCCGCGTTTCGCCGCCTTCCGACGTCGAAACGCCGCACCGACGCTTCATCAACGCCTGATCGACGCGGCGCGAGCCCATGCACGGGCCGCGCCGCGTTTTTTCATGGCTTTTTCGCGCGGCGCGATAGAATTGCGTCCTTTCAACGTACTGCGATGCCGGAATGACCGGCACCCCATCCTTGAGCGCGCAAAAGATACTGATCGTACGGGTCTCGTCGCTGGGCGACGTCGTGCATAACATGCCGGCGATTGCCGATATCCGCCGCCGCCATCCCGACGCGCAAATCGATTGGCTGGTCGAAGAAAGCTTCGTGGGGCTCGTCGAGCTCGTGCAGGGCGTGCGCCGGGCGATTCCCGTGTCGCTGCGGCGCTGGCGCAAGAAGCTGTTTTCGCCGGCCAACTGGGCCGAGATCCGCGCGTTTCGCCGTGCGCTCGCGGCCGAGCACTACGACCTCGTGATCGACTGCCAGGGGCTTATCAAAACCGCGTGGCTCGCACGGATGGCACGCGGGCCGGTCGTGGGCCTCGGCAACCGCACGGACGGCGCCGGCTATGAATGGCCGGTGCGCTTCTTCTACGGCAAGCGCGTGCCGATCGAGCCGCGTACGCATGTGGTCGAGCGCACGCGCCAGCTCGTTGCCGCCGCGCTCGACGACCCGCCGCCGCAACCGACAGACGAAATCGACTTCGGCATCGATGTCGGCCGCGCGTCGCTGGCGGTCTCGCAGGCGCAACTGAACCTGCCGGTGCCGTACGTCGTGTTCGTGCACGCGACTTCGCGTGCCGACAAGCAGTGGCCCGACACGGCGTGGATCGAACTCGGCCAGTCGCTCGTGCGGCGCGGCGCATCGCTGGTTTTGCCGTGGGGCAGCGACGCGGAGCGCGCGACGAGCGAGCGCCTCGCGAAAGAATTCGGCGCGGCCGCGATCGTGCCGCCGAAGCTGTCGTTGCCGGCGGTGGTGGGCCTGATCGAAGGCGCCGACGCGACGGTCGGCGTCGACACGGGCCTTGTGCATATTGCCGCAGCGCTCAAGCGGCCGACGGTCGAGTTGTACAATTTCGCGACCGCGTGGCGGACGGGCGGCTACTGGTCGCCGAACGTGATCAATCTCGGCACGGCCGGCCAGCCGCCGACGCTGCAGGCGGTGAAGCACGCGCTCGCCGGATTCGGTCTGCTGTAAAGGGCCTCGCGATACGGTCGACCGGCAGTCGAACACGCGATACCACGCGACACCACCAGGCGGTATGCCGCCGCACACGCTACCTACGCTTCATCCGCTGCAAAAGAAGGGCGACCATGAACGAATCCCAGATCATCGAAGTGACAAGCGGCGACTGGCAGGCGCAGAACCTGTCGGTGGCGCGCGAGACGCTGCTCGCGGGCGTCGAGCGCGGCAAGGTGCTGTACTTCCCGAACCTGCGTTTTGCGATCGAAGGCGGCGAAACCGCGCTGCTCGATCCGGCGATCGCCGATCCGAACCGCAAGAACATCAGTCTCGAACCGAACGGCGGCGCGCTGCATGGCGTGCTCGGCGACACGGTCACGCAATCGGCGGTGCGCGCGTTGATCGCACGCTATCAGACGAATGCGCGCACGCTCGTCGACGGCCTCTTTCCCGAGTACCGCAACAAGCTGCGCGTCGCACCGACGAGCTTGCGGCTGCATCAGGTCGAAACGCGCCAGACGTCATGGCGCAAGGACGACAGCCGCTTGCACGTCGATGCGTTCCCGTCGCGGCCAAACTACGGCGAGCGCATCTTGCGCGTGTTCACGAATGTGAATCCGCACGGTACGCCGCGTGTATGGCGCGTCGGCGAGCCGTTCGAAGACATGGCGAAGCGTTTCCTGCCGCGCATCAAGCCGCAAATGCCGGGCGCCGCGTGGCTGTTGAATCTGCTGCATGTCACGAAAAGCCCGCGCAGCGAATACGACCATCTGATGCTGCAACTGCACGACGGCATGAAGGCGGACCTCGATTATCAGAAGTCGTCGCCGCAAGAAACCATGCCGTTTCCACCTGGCAGCGTCTGGGTGTGCTTCTCGGACCAGACGTCGCATGCGGTGATGTCGGGGCAGTTCATGCTCGAGCAGACGTTCTTCCTGCCGGTCAAGGCAATGGCGCAGCCCGAATGCGCGCCGCTTGGCATTCTCGAGCGGCTGCGGGGCAGGGCGCTGGTTTGAGGGGCGGCGTTCGTGGATCGCGGCGTCGCGGCGCGGCGTGCGCCGAGGCCCGGCGCTGCGGTTTGCCGCAGCGGATATCGCGAGGGGCGGCGAAGCCGGCCTGCGTCGGCCCCCGTTCATGCTTCGATGCCAGCGTGGAGGCGCGATGCTGAGAGCGATCTATAACGCGCTCTGGTGGATCGCCGCGCCGGTCGCGGTGGCGCGCCTGCTGTGGCGCTCGCGCAAGGAGCCGGGCTACCGCCGGCACATCGGCGAGCGCTTTGGCCGCGGGCGCGGCCGGCTGCCTGAAGACGACACGCCGCTGATCTGGGTGCACGCGGTATCGGTCGGCGAGACGCGCGCCGCGCAACCGCTTGTCGACGCGCTGATCAAGGCGCGTCCCGACGCGCGCATTCTGCTCACGCATATGACGCCGAGCGGCCGCGCCACGGGCGAGCAGATTTTCGGCGACCGCGTGCTGCGCTGCTATCTGCCCTACGACATGCCGCACGCGGTGCGGCGCTTTCTGCGCGCGTGGCGGCCGTCGCTCGGTCTCGTGATGGAGACCGAGGTATGGCCGACGCTGATCGACGAATGCCGGCGCGCCGACGTGCCGCTCGTGCTGACCAACGCGCGGATGTCGGAGCGCTCGTACCGGCGCGCGGCGCGCTTTGGCCACGCAACGCGCGACGTGTTCGGCGGCTTTGCGCGCGTCCTGGCGCAAAGTCCGTCCGACGCGCAGCGTTTGACCGCGCTCGGCGCGCGCAACGTGGCCGTGCTCGGTAATCTGAAGTTCGATATGCACACGCCGCCCGAACTTGTCGCGCGCGGCCAGGCGTGGCGCGCCGCGATCGGCGAGCGTCCCGTGTGGGTCGCGGCGAGCACGCGCGAAGGCGAAGAGGAACTCGTGCTGCAGGCGTTCGCGGCGCTGGCGATCGACGATGCGCTGCTGGTGCTCGTGCCGCGCCATCCGCAGCGGTTCGACGAAGTTGCGGCGCTCGTCGAGCGTCAAGGCATGCGCGTCGAACGGCGCTCGGTGTGGGCGCCGGCTGGCGCGGCAGCTGCGGCGCTCGGTCCGGTGCGCTCGCTGTCGCGTGAGGTGAAAGTGCTGCTCGGCGATTCGATGGGCGAACTTGGCGCTTACTATGCAGCGTCCGATGCTGCGTTTATCGGCGGCAGTCTGTTGCCGCTCGGCGGGCAGAATCTGATCGAGGCGTGCGCGGTCGGCGTGCCGGTGCTGATCGGCCCGCACGTATTCAACTTCACGCAGGCGACGGCCGATGCGGTCGCGGCCGGCGCGGCGATTCAGGTGAAGGACCCCGCGGACCTCGCGCGCGTGTTGCGCGAACTGTTCGACGACAGGCCGCGCCGCACGGCGATGGGCGCGGCGGCGTCCGCGTTTGCCGCGCGCCATCGCGGCGCGACGGTGCGCACGGTGGATGTGTTGACGACGTTGTTGCCGGAGGATCAGGCGCCGGCATTGGCGGGGGAATGAAGCGAGGCGCAGAGGCGCGCGGTTTTTTTGTTAAGCCGGCGCACCTGACCTTGTAGCCATAGCCAGGTGCTTCGATTGAGCATCGCACGCGGTCGAAGCTATACCCGTGCCGCCTCGCTTCTTCGCTTCATATCGCGCGCTGTGCGGGCGACCCTGCCTTTTGAGGCTTGCGCCGAGCCGCGAGAACATCGCTGACGCACGCGGCAAAACGCCGGTTACTGTGCTCGATTCCATAGTGTTGCGCGCGCGCCAGGGCGTTCGTGGTCATCGTGTCGCGCAGGGCGGCGTCGGTGACGATACGCGCGAGCGCGTCGGCCATCGCATCCACGTCGCCGATCGGCACGAGCATGCCGGCGCGGCCGTCATCGAGAATCTCGCGCGGGCCCGTCGGGCAGTCGGTTGCAACGATCGGCCTGCCGTGCGCGAGCGCTTCGAGCAGCACCATCGGCATGCCTTCGTAGCGCGAACTCAGCACGTGTGCGCGTGCGTTGGCGACGAGCGCATGCGGATTGTCCTGATGGCCGACGAAATGCACGCGCGGCGCGATGCCGAGCTGCACCGCGAGCGCTTCCAGTTCCTGTTTGAACGCACCGTTCCCGACGATCACGAGATCGTCTTTGACACCAATGTCTTCGATCAACTTCGCGTACGCGCGCAATAGCGTGCGGTGATCTTTCTGAATCTCGTCGAGGCGCGCGACGGACACGACATACGGCGCCGAGGTCGGCGCTTTCATTGCATTCGGCGCGCTGGCCGAGGCGCGGATCGCATCGATATCGATCGCATTGGGCAGCACGACGAGCCGGCGCAGCGTATCGCCGAACATCTGCTTTGCTTCGTCGGCCATATGCTGGTTCAACGCGATCACGGCGTCGTAGCGCGCGTATTGAAGCGCGAGGCGCCGCGCCTTGCGCGGACGGCTGCCGAGCCGCGCGTCAAAACTGAAGTGATTGACGCCGAGCCACGCGATGTCGAATTGCGAGGCCCAGCGCCGCAGCGACATATCGAAGTCGACGATCACATCGTGACGCTTCGCGAGCCCGGCAATGCGCTTCCTGACGTGCGGGCGCACGGCGAGCGTGTTGAACACGTCGCGGCCGATGCGGCCGAGCTTGCCGAGCTTGCGTGCGTAGCGGCGCGACTGGAAGTAGTTGAGCCATGGACGGTCGACGAGTATCTCGACCTTTACATCGTGCGGTATCAATGCGCGAAAGCGGCTCACGAATGCTGGCGATGCGTACATCACCGCGAGCGTGATCTCGAAGCGGCTGCGATCGAGAATGCTCAGCCATTGCATTAGCGAGGACTCGATGCCGCCGTCGTTGAAGTCGACGACGTTGAATAGGACGGAAGTGCGCGGGGCCGTTTGGGGCATGGGTGTGAGGAGCGTGGGTCGGTGCCGGGTGCGGGCGGCGATGTGGGGCGACCGGTCATGGTTTTGGGGATTTTAGCATCGGCGTTGGGGGGACCCGTGGGGCGGGGCGGGCCTGGATTCGCGGCATACAGGATGTGGGCCCCTAGCGTCGATCTGAAGGTCTTTGGTCTTCTTATAGAGCCGCATGTCGCATGTGGATTTCTACGGAGTCGTCTCAATGAATCCGATGTCTTGCCCGGAAAGCGATCAGATAAAAATACTCTGTGTAGGAATTTGAAAAGATTCGTCAATTCAATTGCCTCGAAACATTGCTTTTGCCTCTCTTGTGTCAATATGCGTGCCTGTTTTTAAAAAGTATCACATTGCAAAATTATTCCCATTTTCAGAATGTACGGCGAGCGTTACTGCATACAGTTCCTGTTCCGGCGGGTAATTCGCGCCTGCTGGCATTCGGTCGGATTGAGGTGATAACGCATGGTGATACTTGTTCGGAAAGTCGTTAAAGGTCTGCTGTTCGTCAGCTTATTCTTACCGTCGATCAGATATGTCCATACCTACCCGCTGCCGATGCCGAATGATCAGGTCGAATGGTGGTTCGTCTTTTCGGAGAAATTCGGTATCGATGATGTTGAAGGTTTCTGCCTATCGGTAACAACGCTTGCGGATCTTATTGTTAGCCTTTTCGTTTACCTGGGAGTTCTCAAGCTTTGGAAGAATCTACAGACGAGGCGTCGAACAATTCGTCACGATTAGCTAATTATTTTATAAAAGCGCTACTGTTTCTTGGTCTGTTCCTGTTGGCGGTACTGTTCGTCAGTACTTATCCGTTTCCGATGACGGAAGAGCACCTGCGGTGGTGGTCCGCTTTTTCTGTGGCGCTCGGCACTCGCGATGCTAGACATTCCTGGGTGTCGGTGACGTTGCTGATCGACCTTGTCGTCACCGTCATTGTTTATTTGGTGGTTGCGAAACGCCTGGAAGTCCTGGCAAGCGAGCCATCGATCGTGCCCATCGCCAAATCGTTGCTATTCGCCGGTCTGTTCCTGGCAACAGTGAGGTTCATTCGAACGCCGACCACGGACGAGTACACAGATTTGTGGTTGGCCGCCGCACACAATCTCGGTATCCACAATCTAGAAGATTTCGAGGATTTCACGCTCTCAGTGACGCTGTTTGTGGATCTTGTCGTGACGATCGTCGTGTATACGACGATTATGAAATGCTGGCGAATCTTCCGGGCGCGTCGCCGATCAAACCATTCCGCTTAGCGAGGACAGGGGACTGTCGATACCATTGCTGGATCCCCGATTGATGCTGAATTCCGCCATATCGTCAGAGCAATTTTGCAGTCGATAGAATTTGTCGACGCGTCGCCTTCGGTTGAATCTAACTCGGCAGGTGCATCAGCTTCCGCTCCCAGGCAATAGGAGAACATTCGCGAAAATACTTCACCGCGCCGAAACAGGCGCTAGCGGTGCTCGCGGCCCTGAAGATTCAAGACATGGGGAAGTCACCGCTCCCAGCCGACCACCTAAACCACCAGCAACCCCTTCTTCTCAATAAACGAAATCACCTGATCAAGCCCATCGAGCGCCTTCAGATTGCACATCACAAACGGCCGCTCGCCGCGCATCTTCTTCGCATCGGAAGCCATCACATCGAGATTCGCGCCTACCAGCGGCGCGAGGTCGGTCTTGTTGATTACCAGCAGATCCGACTTCGTAATACCCGGGCCGCCCTTACGCGGAATCTTCTCCCCGCCTGCGACATCGATCACGTAAATCGTCAGATCGGAAAGCTCGGGACTGAACGTCGCCGCCAGATTGTCGCCGCCCGACTCGATAAACACGATATCCGCGTCGGGAAACCGCGTCAGCATCCGGTCGACCGCTTCGAGATTGATCGACGCATCCTCGCGAATCGCCGTGTGCGGGCAGCCGCCCGTCTCGACGCCCATGATCCGCTCCGCAGGCAACGCGCCCGCGACCGTCAGCAGCCGCTGGTCTTCCTTCGTATAAATGTCGTTGGTAATCGCGACGAGGTCGTAGCGGTCACGCATCGCCTTGCAGAGCATTTCGAGCAGGGTCGTCTTGCCCGAGCCGACCGGGCCGCCGACACCGACGCGCAGCGGCGGCAGTTTCTTCGTGCGTGGAGTGCGTGCGTTCATGGTGTTCCAAACCTTCTGAGCGAATAGCTATGAGCGGAAGAGCCGCGAATACTGCGACTCGTGGCGCGCCGACAGAATGCCGAGCTGCGGCGCGAACGTGTTGATGTCGTCGGGCGACGTCGCTAGCGCGCGTGTCACCGCAGCGTCGATTGCGCTGCGCAGCGCGACGATAATCCGTTGTCCGGCGAGCTGGCCGAGCGGCACCGCTTTCAGCGCCGCCGCTGCCTGGTTTTCCACCCAACCGAATGCATAGGCGGCTAGCGCCGCATCGGTGGCAGCATCGTGTGCGAGTGCCGCGAATGCGAACGCACTCGGCTGTGCGATCGGCGTCATCGCGTCGAGTGTGGCGCGCCGCGCGGCGTCGCCCCATTCGAGCGAAGCGCAAAGCTGCCGCAGCGACCAGCCCATTTGCTCGGTTTCGCGCCGTAGTTCCAGCGACTCGCGGCTGGCGAGAAATTCGCTGTTGGCCGCGGCGAGCGCTGCAGCGTCATGTACACGCCAGCGTTCGAGCTGATGCGCGAGAAACGGCAATTCGCCCGTCGCGAGCACGTTCATGAGCCCGCTTGCGATCCAGTCGCGCGCGCTGTCGGCATCGGTGACCAACTGCGCCTCGATGGCCGCTTCGAGCCCCTGCGAATAACTGAACGCGCCGATCGGCAACGCCGGCGACGCGAGATGCAGCAGCGCAGTGAGTTCAGCGATGCGCATGATGATGGTGGCCGTGCGAGCACGACGCGTCGCAATGGTCATGATCGTGGCCGTCATCATGCGAGTGCGAGTGCGAGTGCGAGTGCGAATGCGCGTGCCCATGGTCATGCGAGTGTCCATGGTCATGCGCGTGTTCATGCGAATGCGCATGCCCATGATGCTCGTCGAACACCTTCTGCGCGACCGCATAGTCCTCGGCAAACGTCTCGTCGTGCCCATGCCGATGTCCGCCGCCATAAGCGCCGGTTTCCGGCTGAAACGGCAGCGACGCCTGTTTGGCCGACGCGCCGAGTCGCGTCAACATGTCCGCGAGCACCGCATCGTATTCGAGCTTCAGATAATCGATGCCCACTTCAACCGGCGTATGCCGGTTACCGAGGTGGTAAGCGGCGCGCGTCAGCGTCAGCACGTCGGGCGCGCGCACGAGCAGCACGGCTTCCGCCGCCGCGGATACGCGCACGAGGCCGCCGTCGTCGGCAACGAGCACATCGCCGTCGCGCAGCACCGTGCCACGCGGCAGCACAAGCGCGACTTCTTCACCGGTGTCGAGTGTTGCAGCAAGACGGCTCTTGCAACGCGCTTCGAACGGCAGGGTCAAACCGGGCGCGCGCGTAACCAGCACGCGTGCGATCTTCACATGCGCATCGAGGCGTTTGTCGATCGTTCTCATACACGTCAAAAGCGTCAGAAAAGAAAATACCGCTGCGCCATCGGCAGCACCTTCGCGGGCTCGCAGGTCAGCAGCTCGCCGTTCGCGATCACCTGATACGTCTCCGGATCGACGCTGATAGCGGGCTGCCACGCATTGTGAATCATGTCGGCCTTCGTCACGCTGCGACAGCCTTTCACCGCGACGATGCGCTTCGACAGCCCATAGCGTTCCGCGACACCGGCCTCGGCCGCCAATTGCGACACGAATGTCAAAGACGTACGGCCCAACGCACCGCCGCGCGTCGCAAACATCTCCCGATAGTGAACGGGCTGCGGTGTTGGAATCGACGCATTCGGATCGCCCATCTGCGCGAGCGCGATCATCCCGCCTTTCAGGATCAGCGACGGCTTGATGCCGAAAAATGCCGGTTCCCACAGCACGAGATCGGCCCATTTGCCGGGCTCGATCGAGCCGACCTCATGGGCGATGCCATGCGTAAGCGCCGGATTGAGCGTGTACTTCGCGACATACCGCTTTGCGCGGAAATTGTCGTTGCGTGCGTTGTCTTCGGGCAGCGCGCCGCGCTGCGCCTTCATCTTGTGCGCGGTCTGCCACGTGCGGATGATCACTTCGCCGACGCGTCCCATGGCCTGCGAATCCGACGACAGCATCGACAGCGCGCCGAGATCGTGCAGGATATCTTCGGCAGCGATCGTCTCGCGGCGGATCCGCGATTCGGCAAACGCGATGTCTTCGGCAATCGACGGATCGAGGTGATGGCACACCATCAGCATGTCGAGATGCTCGTCGAGCGTATTGACCGTGTACGGCCGCGTCGGATTCGTCGACGACGGCAGCACGTTCGCCTCGCCGCACACCTTGATGATGTCGGGCGCGTGGCCGCCGCCCGCGCCTTCGGTGTGATACGTGTGGATCGTGCGGCCCTTGAACGCGGCGACCGTTGCTTCGACGAAGCCCGCTTCGTTCAGCGTATCGGTGTGGATCGCAACCTGCGTGTCCGTGTCGTCCGCTACGCAGAGCGCGTTGTCGATCGCGGCCGGTGTCGTGCCCCAATCCTCGTGCAGCTTGAGGCCGATCGCGCCCGCGGCGATCTGCTCGAGCGCCGGCGCCGGCTGACTCACGTTGCCCTTGCCGAGAAAGCCGAGGTTCATCGGATAACCGTCGGCGGCCTGCAGCATGCGCTCCATATGCCATGGACCCGGCGTCACGGTCGTCGCGTTCGTGCCGGTGGCTGGGCCCGTGCCGCCGCCGAGCATCGTCGTCACGCCGCTCGCGAGCGCTTCGTCGATCTGCTGCGGGCTGATGAAGTGGATATGCGTATCGATGCCGCCCGCGGTGACGATCATGCCTTCGCCCGCGATCACTTCGGTCGCGGCGCCCAACGGGATCGTCACGCCCGGCTGGATATCGGGATTGCCGGCCTTGCCGATCGCCGCGATGCGGCCGTCCTTGAGACCGATGTCGGCCTTCACGATGCCCCAGTGGTCGAGTATCACCGCGTTCGTGATCACCGTATCGACCACGTCGGCCGCGAGACGCTGCGACTGGCCCATGCCGTCGCGAATCACCTTGCCGCCGCCGAATTTCACTTCTTCGCCATAAACGGTGAAGTCGCGTTCGACTTCGATCACGAGATCGGTGTCGGCGAGTCGAACACGGTCGCCCGTCGTGGGGCCGTACATCTCGGCGTAGGCGCGGCGGCCAATGCGTAATGTCATGTCTGGAATCCGAAAGGATGCGGTGCTGAACCCTGTGCGGGTCGACGCGTCAGGCGTCGACGTTGGTCGTGCTCGACGCCGGGACTTCGATTGGCTGGTCGAGCTTGCCCATTACCTTGCCGTTGAAGCCGTACACGATGCGCTCGCCCGCCAGTTCGACGAGTTCGACCGTGCGTTCCTGGCCCGGCTCGAAACGCACGGCGGTGCTCGCCGCGATATTGAGCCGGAAGCCGCGCGCGGCCGCGCGATCGAACGCGAGCGATGCGTTTGCTTCATGGAAGTGGTAATGCGAGCCGACCTGCACCGGCCGGTCGCCGGTGTTCGCTACGGTCAGCGTGATGGTGGTGCGGCCGGCATTGAGCTCGTGCTCGCCGTCGTCGGTGATCAGTTCGCCGGGAATCATCGCGCGCTCCTTCGCAACTTCACGGAATAGGGTGGTGGACCGTCACGAGCTTCGTGCCGTCCGGGAAGGTCGCTTCGACCTGGATGTCGGGAATCATCTCGGGCACGCCTTCCATCACGTCGTCGCGCGTCAGCAGCGTCGTGCCGTAATGCATGACTTCGGCAACGGTGCGGCCGTCGCGCGCGCCTTCCATCAGTGCCGCGGTGATGTACGCGACGGCTTCCGGATAGTTGAGCTTGAGGCCGCGTGCGCGGCGACGTTCGGCAAGCAGCGCCGCGGTGAAGATCAGTAGTTTGTCTCGCTCGCGTGGTGTCAGCTTCATCGAAGGTTGTTGTAGTGCGGATCAGTTGAAGGCAGGCGGTGGCGTCGTCTTTCAGCGCGAGCGGTTATGAGCAAGGGCTATGCCATCGTGGTGCATAGGTGCGTTGCCGACAGAAAGCGCTAGCGATGCACCGCGATGGCGCGGACGCGCGCCCCGTTGTGGTGCGAAACGCGAGGCCGCGCTCACGTCGACCACAACCGCAGCGGTGCTGCTTCGACGCGATGCACGACCGGTCGCAGGTCAATCCAGCATTGCGTCAGCGCGCGCTGTAGCGGCTCCATCGAGCGGGCCACCACGCGAACCAGCAGTACGCCGGAGCCCGCAAGCGGGCCTGTTTCGCAGCGCACGCACGACGCACCCGCGCGCAGCGTCGCGTCGAACGGCAGTTTGGCGGTCAGCGCTTCGGCAAGCGTCTCGTCGCACGCGGCGCCGACGGCCCATAGCGTACCGAACGCCGGAAAGCCGGCGAGCCCTTGCGGCGCGTCGCGCAACGCGGCATCGGCCGCGATCAGTGCGCGTTCGAACCACAGCGCTTGACCATCGGGCCCGACGATCCGCGCGACCGAACGCAAATGCCCCGCGCTCCAACGCTCGCCCGCCGCCTGCCGGCCCAGTTGCGCGGCATCCCAGCCGATTGCGCTCGCGCCTTCGGCCAGCGACAGCGTGAAATCGAGCGACGCATGCGCGTTGTCGAACACGATATTGTTTTGCGGCAGCCAGTCGAGCTTCGCGCGCGGCCCGACACGAATGCCGATCCGTTGCCGCGCAGTGCGGCCGTTCGACTTGTACCACTTCGTTGCGCCGGGCGTGGTGAGGACCGCGTGCGTGTCGGCCGCGAGCGCGATATCGATGTCGAGCGCGTCGCCGCCCGCGATACCGCCGGGCGGATGCACGATCACCGCATGACAGATTGCGTCGCCTTCGGGATAGAGCGGCCGTTGCACGCGCAACGGACCTTCATGGAGCCGGTGCGCGAGCGTGGTTCGCACGTCGCGATGCTTTTCGAAGCCGAGTTCGAGCCGCGCGCGCCAGTGCGCATGCGAGGTGGGATCGGCGGCGGCGAGGGCCGCGTGGTTTTCGTGCAGCGACATGCGGCGAGCGTATCACGTCAGGTTGGTGCATCTCAAACGGCAATCAACGCGCGTACGCCGTCCGCATCCATATTCGCGCCGTCTCCGCCCGCGATGATCTCGCCGCGGCTCATCACCCAATAGCGGTCCGCAATCGCTTTCGCGAAGTCGTAATACTGCTCGACGAGCAGCACGGTGAGCCCCATTTCTTCGACGAGCTGCCGCAACGTGCGCCCGATGTCCTGAATGATCGACGGCTGGATACCTTCTGTCGGCTCATCGAGAATCAGCAGTTGCGGCTCGCTCATCAGCGCGCGTCCGATTGCGAGCTGTTGCTGCTGGCCGCCCGACAGATCGCCGCCGCGGCGCGCGCGCATGTCCTTCAGGACCGGAAAAAGCTCGTAGATGCGCTCGGGAATGCGCTTGGGCGCCTTACGGCTCGCCGCGCCGACGAGCAGATTCTCCTCGACGGTCAGCCGCGGAAAAATGTCGCGGCCCTGCGGCACGTACGCGAGTCCTTGCGCGACCCGCGCGTGCGGCGGCAATTTCGTGAGCGGCGTGCCGCGCCATGCGATCGAGCCGTTTTTCGTCGGCACGACGCCCATCAGGCAGCGCAGCAGCGTGGTCTTGCCGACGCCATTGCGGCCCAGCAGCACGGTCAGCTTGCCGTCGGGCACGTCGAGCTTCACGTTGCGCAGAATATGGCTGCCGCCGTAGTACTGGTTAAGATTCGTGACTTCGAGCATGTATGGGGGCTCCGTATTCAGCGTCCGAGATACGACTCGATCACCTTCGGGTCGTTTTTCACGGTATCGAGCGTGCCGTGCGCGAGCACGCTGCCTTCGGCCATCACGGTGACCATGCCTGCATCGCCGGCGAGCGCGGCGACGAATTCCATATCGTGCTCGACGACCATCATCGAACACGTGCCGCGCAGATGGTTGAGCAAATCGGCAAGCTGCATCGTCTCGTCGTCGGTCATGCCGGCCGCCGGTTCGTCGAGCAGCAGCAGCGCCGGCTGTTGCATTAGCAGCATGCCGATTTCGAGCCGCTGCTTCTGCCCGTGCGACAGTTCGCCGGCGGGCCGCCGCGCTTCGCCTTCGAGGCGGAGCAGCGCAAGCGTTTCCTCGATGCGCGCCTGCGCCGCGCGATCGAGCCGGGCGCGCAGCGAGGCGAACCAGCCCTTGTCGGTTTTCATCGCGAGCTCGAGGTTTTCCCAGACCGGGTGCTGCTCGAACACGGTGGGCTTCTGGAACTTGCGGCCGATGCCGACGCGCGCGATCTCGGGCTCGTTCATGCGCGTGAGGTCGATCGTCTGGCCGAGGAACACTTTGCCCGAGTTCGGTTCGGTCTTGCCGGTAATCACGTCCATCATCGTGGTTTTACCGGCGCCGTTCGGGCCGATGATGCAGCGCAGTTCGCCCGCGTCGATCGACAGCGACAGCGCGTTCAACGCGCGAAAGCCGTCGAAGCTCACCGTCACGTCTTCGAGATACAGAATCGTGCCGTGCGAGATGTCGATCTCGCCGGGCGTCACGGCATGGCCCATGCCGGCAACGCCGCTATAGGCGCGCTCGTCGATCGCGTCGGCTTCGTAAACGTAGTGGCTCATGTGCGGTCCTTAGAGGCGGTTCTTCTTGCGCGTCGTCAGCATCTCGATCAGCCCCATGATGCCGTTCGGCAGAAACAGCGGCACGAGCACGAAAATCGCGCCGAGAAAGAACAGCCAGTATTCGGCGAAGTGCGCCGTAAAGAAGCTCTTCGCGCCGTTCACCGCAAACGCGCCGATAATCGGGCCGATCAACGTGCCGCGTCCGCCGACCGCGACCCAGATCGCCATCTCGATCGAATTGCCCGGCGACATTTCGCCCGGATTGATGATGCCGACCTGCGGCACGTACAGCGCGCCCGCGATGCCGCACAGCACCGCGGACACGGTCCAGACGAAAAGCTTGTACGCGAGCGGGCTGTAGCCGAGGAACATCAGCCGCGTCTCGCCGTCGCGCACCGCGGTGACCACGCGGCCGAGCTTCGACGTGACGACGGCGCGCGCACCGATGAACGTCACCACGAGCACGGCGAACGTCATCAGGAACAGCACGGTGCGCGTGCCCGGATGCGTGATCGGAAAGCCGGCGATGCGCTTGAAGTCGGTGAAACCGTTGTTCCCGCCAAAGCCGGTTTCATTGCGGTAGAACAGCAGCATGGCGGCAAACGTCATTGCCTGCGTGATGATCGACAGGTACACGCCTTTCACGCGCGAGCGGAATGTGAAGAAGCCGAACACCCACGCGACCACGGCCGGCACGAGCACGACGAGCAGCAACGCGTAGGCGAGATGCTGCGTGCCTTGCCAGTACCACGGCAGCTGATGCCAGTCGAGAAACACCATGAAATCGGGCAGGTCGCTGCCGTATTTGCCGTCGTGGCCGATCGCGCGCATCAGATACATGCCGATCGCGTAGCCGCCGAGCGCGAAGAACAGCCCGTGTCCAAGGCTCAGAATGCCGCAATAGCCCCAGACGAGATCGAGCGCGAGCGCGGCGATCGCGTAGCACATGAACTTGCCGGCGATCGTCATCGCGTAGGCCGACAGATGGAACGCGCTCGTTTGCGGCAGCACGAGTGCGGAAAACGGCACGCCGAGGCCGATCACGATAATCAGTGCGATGAGCGCCTGCCATGCGCGGCGCGACAGCAGCGCGGGGCGCGGCGGCAAACCGAGCGCGAAGCCGGACAGGTCGGCCGGGTTGGCGTCGCCTGCCGTGCCGTTCGCCGCGGCGCGCGGATCGACGGCGGCGGGTGAGGAAGTCGTGGCGGAAGTCATGTCGTTACGCCTCCGCGCTGCGGCCCTTCAGGGCGAACATGCCCTGCGGACGCTTCTGGATAAACAGCACGATCAGCACGAGCACCGCGATCTTCGCGAGCACCGCGCCCCAGAACGGCTCGATGGCCTTGCTGACGAGGCCGAGCCCGAAGCCGCCGAGTACCGTGCCGGCGATCTGGCCGACGCCGCCCAGGACGACCGCCATAAACGAATCGATGATGTAGCTCTGGCCGAGGTCCGGTCCGACGTTGCCGATCTGCGAGAGCGCGCAGCCGCCGAGGCCCGCGATGCCGGCGCCGAACGCGAACGCATACGAGTCGACGAGGGCGGTCTTGACGCCGACGCACGCGGCCATGCGGCGGTTCTGCGTGACGGCGCGCACGAACAGGCCGAGACGCGTTTTCGTCAGCACGGCCCACGCGATGCCGACCACGATCAGCGAAAACGCGAGAATCGCGAGCCGGTTGTACGGCAGGATCAGGTTCTGCATCACGGTGACGCCGCCGCTCATCCACGACGGGTTCACCACTTGCACGTTCTGCGCGCCGAAGATCATGCGCGTGGCCTGGATCAGGATCAGGCTGACGCCGAAGGTCGTGAGCAGCGTTTCGAGCGGGCGGCCGTACAGGTGCTTGAGCACGAGCCGTTCGAGCACGATGCCGACCAGCGCCGCCGCGACGAACGAGGCAGGAATCGCGAACAGCGGATACCAGTCGAATGCGCCGGGCGTGTAGCGTTGCATCAGGTTCTGCACGACATAGGTGGCGTACGCGCCGATCATCAGGAATTCGCCGTGCGCCATATTGATCACGCCGATCAGGCCATAGGTGATCGCAAGGCCGAGCGCCGCGAGCAGCAGCACGCTGCCGAGCGACAGGCCGGCGAACACGGTGCCCACGATTTCGCTGCGGCGCTGGATCGCGTCGAGCGCCTCGATGCCTTGCTGTGCGGCCGCGCGCACGCGTGCATCGGACTCCGCGAAGCTGCCGTCGGGCTTCTTCGCGACGATCGGGCGCAGCAGTTCGTTCATCTCGAGATCGTGCCGCGCGGCGACGAGTTGCACGGCTTCGAGCCGCTTCGCGGCGTCCGGGTCGTGCAGCGCGGTCATGGCCCACAGCACGTCGAGGCGGCGTTTCAAGGCCGGGTCGGTTTCCTTTGCGCGTGCCGCGTCGATCATCGGCTTCATCGCGATGTCGGGGCTTTTCAGCAACTCGCCGATCGCGGCGCGCCGCGTTTCGAGGTCCGGCGAGGCGAGCTGCAGGCCCGAGAGCGCGCCCGCGACTTTCGAGCGCAACAGGTTATTCAGCGTGACCGGTTGTGCGTCGCCTGCTGCGACTGTTTTACCGGTTACGGCATCGGTGGCGTGGTCGCCGCCGTCGGCCGATTGAATCAGCACTTCGCCGGAGTCGGTCGCGAGTGCGTTGTCCTCGGAGAGCGCTTTCAATAGCGCAAGCGATGGCGCGTCGTGCATCGCGATCAGCTTGTCGATCGCGGCGGACTTCGCGTCGAAGTCGTCGGCGGCGAGCGGTGCGACGTCGGCCGTCGTCAATGCGAACGCATGCTGCGGGGCGGCCAGCGCCATATACAACGCGCACGCGGCAACAGCGGAGTAAAAGCGCGAGGCGCTGGCTTTGCGCCGCACGAGTCTGGAGAAGAAGAACGCCATGATGGCCTTTGAAGAGAAAACCGGCATGCATGTCGGCGGCATCGGATGATGCGTCCAATGCCGCTTGCTACAGATCGAGCCCGGCTTCGATCGACGGTCGACAGTCGACTGATTGCGTTCGAATCCGGGCCCGAGGCGAAGCGTTCGACGCGCTCGAGCGCGTCGCCTGCTTACGCCGCGCGCGAGCGCCGCAGGAACGACGGAATCGAACTGACCACGTCGGGCTTGTGCTCGTTGCCGGCGATATACGGGCTCCACGGCTGCGCGCGAATCGCGGTCTTCGTCTTCCAGACCACGTTGAACTGCCCGTCGCCGCGAATTTCACCGATCATCACGGGCTTGTGCAGATGGTGGTTGCCGTCCATCTCGAGCGTGAAGCCCGACGGCGCCGCGAACTTCTGGCCGATCATCGCGACGCGCACCTTGTCGACGTCGGTGCTCTTCGCTTTCTCGACGGCCTGCTTCCACATATGGATGCCGACGAAAGTCGCTTCCATCGGGTCGTTCGTCACGCGCTTCGAACCGCCCGGCAGGCTTTGCGTCTTCACATACGAGGCGAACTCTTCCTTGAACGCCGTGTTGTTCGGTCCTTTCACCGACATGAAGTAATTCCACGCGGCCAGGTGCCCGACGAGCGGCTTCGTGTCGATGCCGCGCAACTCTTCCTCGCCGACCGAGAACGCGACGACGGGGACGTCGGTCGCCTTGATGCCCTGGTTGCCGAGCTCCTTGTAGAACGGCACGTTCGAATCGCCGTTGATGGTCGAGACGACCGTGGTCTTGCCGCCTTGCGAGAACGTCTTGATGTTCGCGACGATCGTCTGATAGTCGCTGTGGCCGAACGGCGTGTAGACCTCCTGGATGTCGGCATCCTGCACACCCTTCGAATGCAGGAACGCGCGCAGGATCTTGTTCGTCGTGCGCGGGTAGACGTAGTCGGTGCCGAGCAGGAAGAAACGCTTGGCGCCGCCGCCTTCGCTGCTCATCAGGTACTCGACCGCCGGAATCGCCTGCTGGTTCGGCGCCGCGCCCGTATAGAACACGTTGCGCGACATCTCTTCGCCTTCGTACTGCACCGGGTAGTAGAGCAGCCCGTTCAGTTCCTCGAACACGGGCAGCACGGACTTGCGCGACACCGATGTCCAGCATCCGAATACGCAGGCCACCTTGTCCTGGGTCAGCAACTGGCGGGCCTTTTCGGCGAACAGCGGCCAGTTCGACGCCGGGTCGACGACCACGGGCTGGATTTGCCGGCCCATCACGCCGCCGTTCTTGTTGATGTCGGAGATCGTCATCAACGCGGTGTCCTTGAGCGACGTCTCCGAAATCGCCATCGTCCCGGACAGCGAGTGCAGAATGCCGACCTTGATCGGCCCGCTGTTCGACTGCGCGTTGGCGAACGGCACCTTGCCCGCGAGCGCGAGCGCGCCCGACATCGAACCGAGCTTCAGAAGACTGCGACGTTTCATGTGCTACCCCTTGCCTTTGATGTTGAGTGTGTTGTTAGTTGTTGCGGCTCGCGCCGCGCGGGTATTGCGGCGGCCGGTCGAAGTGCGGACCGGCAGATGGTTGCGTAGTGCATGACTGGCCGCGTTCATTACTGCAAGGCACATGCCAATCATTGCAAAGCAGCACGGAGCGGCTAACATGCGCGCTGCGAGGCGGATTGCGCTCGGCCGGCCGCGCAAGCTTTCCATGCGTAGCAAGGGCTAAAGCGGTGCATGAGTGCGCGGTGCGCCTCGTTGCGGTGCGTGCCGCGCCGCAACGAAGCGCATGCGCGATGACGTGCGCACGGCGCGCGAAGCGGGTGCGCACGTTCGGTGCGCGGCTGCCGTGAGGTTGCGCACTGGTTGTGCACAGGCGCGCGGCTGCATACACTGAAAGACTGCGACCGGACATTGCGATCGACCACCGATCCCAACCATTGCCGACGAATCGCCAACGAATCGCCACCGAATCACCGAATCACCGAATCGCCGAATTGCCATTAACCAACCCACTGAAGACCTGGAGACGCAAGATGAATGACCGCGCTGCCAACATGCTCGACCTGTCCGCGTTCTGGATGCCGTTCACCGCGAACCGGCAGTACAAGAGCGCGCCGCGGCTGCTTTCGAAAGCGAAGGGGATGTACTACACGTCGCATGACGGACGGCGCATCCTCGACGGCACGGCAGGGCTATGGTGCGTGAACGCGGGCCATTGCCGCGACGAGATCGTCGCGGCGGTGCAGGAGCAGGCGGCCGAGATGGACTTCGCGCCGACCTTCCAGATGGGCCACCCGAAAGCCTTCGAAGCGGCGACGAAGATCGCGAAGCACACGCCCGGCGACCTCAAGCACATCTTCTTCGGCAACTCCGGATCGGAGGCCGTCGATACGGCGCTCAAGATCGCGCTTGCTTACCATCGCGCGCGCGGCGAAGGGCAACGCACGCGTTTTATCAGCCGCGAGCGCGGCTATCACGGCGTGAACTTCGGCGGCACGTCGGTGGGCGGCGTTCCGGCCAACCGCAAGGCGTATTCGGGCGCGATGCTGCCGGCGGTCGACTACCTGCCGCATACGCTGAACATCAAGGAAGCGGCGTTTTCGAAAGGGCAGCCGAAGTGGGGCGCGCATCTGGCCGATGAACTCGAGCGTCTCGTCACGCTGCACGATGCATCGACGATCGCCGCCGTCATCGTCGAGCCCGTGGCCGGGTCGACCGGCGTGCTGGTGCCGCCGCAAGGCTATCTCGAGCGTTTGCGCGAGATCTGCGACAAGCACGGCATCCTGCTGATTTTCGATGAAGTGATCACGGGTTGGGGCCGCCTCGGCACGCCGTTCGCCGCGCAGTACTTCAAGGTCACGCCGGACCTGTTGACGATGGCGAAGGGCACCAACAATGCCGCGGCGCCGTTGGGCGCGGTCGCCGCGAGCACGCGGATTCACGATGCGATCGTCAACAGCGCGCCCGCGGGCATCGAGCTGTTTCACGGGTACACGTACTCGGGGCACCCGATTGCCACGGCCGCTGCATGCGCCACGATCGATCTGTATGAACGCGAGCAGCTGTTCGCGCGGTCCGCGAAGCTCGCGCCCGTGTTCGAGGCCGCGATTCATTCGCTGCGCGGCTCGCGGCATGTGATCGACATCCGCAACCTCGGGCTGATCGGCGGCGTCGAACTCGCGCCGCGCGATGGCGCGCCGGGCGCGCGCGGCTACGAAACCTTCGTGCGCTGTTTCCAGAAGGGCGTGCTCGTGCGTCCGGCCGGCGACATCCTCGAGTTTTCGCCGCCGTTCATTGCCGACGAGGAACAGCTTGCGGAGATCTTCAAAACGGTCGGCGAGGCATTGAACGAAGTCGACTGAAGAAGATCGGGCGGTGCGGCGAAAGCGGCGGCGCGGGCCGCGGCGGCATGGCGTGCCGCACGGTCCGCGCCGCCGCGTTCTGTTTTGGGGTTTTGGGGCCTGGAGGCTTGGCGGCTTCAGAATGCGACGAACGGCCCGGTTCTGTCGCCTGCCTGAGTGCCGCTCAATACTGTATAGACACTGCGCCCGTAATAGAAAGGCAAGCCCCACACGAACATGTTCGACGACAGCGATAGCGCGCCGAGACTGTCATACGCGGCGTAGTGCGATTCGAAGAGCCGCTCGGCATCGGCGATCGAGAACGGCACCGTCGCTTGCAGGCCGACGGTCGACATCATCGTCGCGCTAAGGCTCAGCGTGTTCTGCGGCGCGAACCAGTTGTTGACGCCGGTCGGGATCGACGTGTCGCGGAACATCAACCCATTCGTGCCGCTGTCGACGATGGCCGGTACCGAGCGGCTCGCGTACATCGTCGTCAGTGTCCCTTGGTCGCTGACGGCGAGGACGGTCGGGTTGGCGGGCAATGCGTTGTTCGATCGCGTACCGACGCCGAAAATCAGCTCGCCGGCTGCGCTTGCCTGTCCGTCGGGCGGCAGCGCGGGCAGGCGGATGATCGTGCCGTTGTTGTCGGTGGCGAATGCGGCGACCGGATTCATGGTCTGCTGCTCGAGCGGTACGCGAGCGGCCGTGCACGACGTGGCGCTGGCACAGTAATAGTAGGTCGCGGCGAGCGCGGTCTGCGCGGCCTGCGGGAAATCGCGCGCGCGGTGGCCGATGCCGACGACGCCCTTTGCGCCGAGCGCGTCGACCGTGCCCAGGTCCGCGACGCCGCGTGACACGCAGTCGGCCGGCGTCGATTCGTAGGCATCATCGCCGACGATCTGCACGGGAATGTCGCGCGCGGTCATACCGCCGATCGTCACGTCCGCGCGACGCAGCGCGCCCCATAGGTAGCCGGAGCCGAACAGCGCGCATTGCGCGAGCGGCGAGTTGCCGCCCGTGTCGTTCGATGCGCCCGTTTGTTGCGGCAGCCGCGAAGCCTGCGACGAGCCGAGCGCGCTCGCGAACACGCGCACGCCGATCGAGCCGGTGTCGAGCAGCATGTGGTCGACGGTGGAGCAGGCGGCGCCGGTCGGCGCGTTCGGTGGGCACAGTTTCACCGTGACGTAGGGCTGGTTTACGGTTGCGCCGAGTGCGTTGTCGATGGTGATCGATGCGATGTTCGGCGGGGCGGTGGGGGTGTCGTCGCTGGAAGAGCTATCGCCAGAAGGACCATCGCCGGAAGAGCCACCGCCGGAAGAGTCACCGCTGGAAGAGTCACCGCTGGAAGAGTCACCGCTGGAAGAGTCACCGCCGGAAGAGCCGCCGCCGGAAGAGCTTCCACTAGAAGAGCCACCGCTGGAAGAGCCACCGTTGGAAGAACCACCGCTGGAAGAGCCGCCGCTGGAAGAACCACCGCTGGAAGAACCACCGCTGGAAGAATCACCGTCAACCACTGCACCCCCGGAAGCCCCATTCCCCCTCGGCACACCACTGCCGCCAGTAGCCCCGTTCGCTTTCCCGCCACTGGTTGTATTGGCAACGGTCGGGCTTTTCGACGGCTCGACCGCCTTGCCGAGCCACGACTGCGAATCCAGCGCCGTGCTGTCCTCGCCGCCGCAGGCGGATAACGCCGCCGCAAGCGTCGCCGCGCACAGCGCCTTGCCCAAGCGCGATCCGCCCATCGTCGCGTAGTTCCTCGTCTCGAACATGATTGCCCTCACTCCAGATCGCCCATATCGACGCGCGCCGGCACGAGCCGCGGCAGCCACGCCTTGCCGATGAACCGTCCTTGATGTCCGATCGACTCGATCTGCAAATCCCCGCTGCGCTCGACGAGCGGACCCGTGCCGCGCGGTTCGCGCCGGGCGGCCGATGCGACGTTCGGGAAGTAGCTGCCGAGCAGTGCGGTCATATCGGGGCGCACGGGCCCGCTCCACGTCACCGCGAATACGATGCCGTCGAGCGACGCGTATTCGTGCACCGTGACACCGTCGGCGGTACTCGTGCTATGCAGCGTCCAGGACGGATTCGAAGCAGCCGCTTGCGCGGCGCCGCGCAAGAGCGGCTTGCCGGTTGCGTTCGAGACGGTCTGGCTCGGCTTGCCGCCCAACGTCGCATGCGACGCGGTGGGGAACCACAGCAGCGCGGCGAATGCGCCGGCCGCGATCGATGAACATCGGCTCACAGGTCATGCTCCTGAAAAAGGTCGAAGCATGGTGCCAGACGAACACATCAGGATGGCTTACGAAATTTCAGAATCGATGCGCGGAAAAGGCATTAGTTGAAGCGCGAGGAAGACAGGCGAGTGCATCGCGGGAATGCGCAGGCGCAGCGGCAAGCGCGAAGAGAGAAATGCGCAGAGAGAAATGCGAGAGCAAAAAAAGCGCCGGCCAACGGCCGGCGCTTCTCACATCCACGAATCCGCAAGCTCAATAGGTCGGAACCGACGGATCCACCTGCCGCGACCACGCGTCGATGCCGCCTTGCAGATTGAACACCTTCGTATGGCCGCGCGATTCGAGGAACATCGCCACCTGCGCGCTGCGCGCGCCGTGATGGCAGACACAGACGACGGGCGCTTCGTCGTCGAGTTCCTCGCTGCGCGCCGGAATCTCGCGCATCGGAATCGACACGCTGCCGGCGATCTTTGCCGTTTCGATTTCCCACGGTTCGCGCACGTCGAGCACCACGGGCGCGGTGCGCGATGAGTCGGCGAGCCATTCGGCAAGAGCGGGGGCAGACAGGTTTTGCATCGGTGAATCCTGTGGGTTCGACTACACGTGGTACGGACGGATCGGCGAGCGGCCGCCGTTTAGAACCTGAAGCGCGGCGGGTGCACCGCGTTCGCGAGCGGCTCGACGTAGGTCTCGAACACGTCGGCGACGCGGAACTGCTTTTCGTCGACGCGCGTGATGATTTGAGCCTTCATGACCGGCAGCGAGCCGACAAAAGCCGCGAGGCGTCCGCCGACCTTCAGCTGTTCGAGCATCTCCTGCGGCAGCACGGGCAGGCCGCCCGACACGCAGATCACGTCGTACGGCGCCGCCGACGGCCAGCCGCGTGCGGCGTCGCCGGTCGCGACTTCGGCGTTGAGCACGCCGTTCGCGGCGAGATTCGCTTTCGCGAGCTCGGCCAGTTCCGGCTCGATGTCGACGGTCAGGACGTGCTGGCTGCGGTGCGCGAGCAGCGCGGCCATATAGCCGGAGCCGGCGCCGATTTCGAGCACGCTCTCGTGCTTCTTGACGGACAGTTCCTGCAGCACGCGCGCTTCGACGCGCGGCGCCAGCATGTGCTGGCCCGCGGGCAGCGGAAGTTCCAGATCGGCGAAAGCCAGTTCGCGGTACGCGGCGGGGACGAAGTTCTCACGCTTCACGATCGACAGCAGATTCAACACGTCCTGGTCGAGCACTTCCCAGGGGCGAATCTGCTGTTCGATCATGTTGAAGCGCGCTTGCTCGATATTCATGATGGGTTCGTTCTGCGTATGTGGTTGGAATGCCAGCGCACCGGACTCGGCCGGCCCGGACGCACCGTCGGCAGTGCACGGACACGGGAGTCCGCTGCGGGAGAACGTCGCGATTGTACCAAACCGGGTCGGTATAAATCCCTACACCGTCGTCCTTGCGGTTTCGCGGTACCCGAACAAGAATATATGGATAGAATGTAATCGATTACATCGCGAGGAGGCCATTTCGTGTCAAGACCGCTGCCGCACGGCCCGCATAATCCGCTCGACCCCGGCGATCCCGACGACGGATCGCCATCGAGCTCGCCCGCCGGGCCGGCATCCGCGCACAGGCAGAAGCCGAAGGCCGCGTCGCTGTCCGCGGCCCGAGTGCGCGAGACGTTCAGCGTGGCGAAGGACATCTCGATCGACGACGTCGCCGAGCAGGCGGGCGTGTCGGTTGCAACCGTGTCGCGCGTGCTGAACGGCCATTCGAACGTACGCGCCGAGACGCGCGAGCGCGTGCTCGCGGCGATCGATCAGAGCGGCTATCGCGTCAACGAACTCGCGCGCAACCTGCGCACCGCGGAAAGCCGCTTATTGTTGACGATGGTGCCGAACTTCGGCAATCCGTTTTACGCGGAGATCGTGCGCGGCATCGACAGCGTCGCGCGCCAGCATGGCTATTTCATGCTGTTGTGCGATACGGGCGCGGACCTGGGCCGCGAGCGCAGCTACTTCGACATGCTGCGGCGGCGCCGCGCGGATGGCGCGATCTGCCTCGATCCCGCCGCCGCGCAGCAGGCGCTGTCCGAAGAAATGACCACGCTGCCGTGGGTCGCGTGCTGCGAATTCGATGCCGACGTCGGCGTGCCCTATGTCGGCATCGACAACTACCGCGCGGCCGGCGACGCGGTGCTGCATCTGCTGTCGCGCGGCCACAGGCGCATCGCTTTCATCAACTCGGGCGACGGCTACCTGTATGCGCAACAGCGCGAGCGCGGCTATATGGACGCGATGCACAACGCGGGCCTCGTGCCGGACCCGCGCTGGCGCATGGATCTGAATAGCCTCGATTACGAGGCGGGCGCCTCCGCGGCTGCGATGCTGATGGCGCAACCCGATGCGCCGACCGCGATCTTCGCGATCTCGGACACGCTCGCGATCGGCGTGATCAACGGCTTGCGCAGCGTCGGCAAGCGCGTGCCGCACGACGTCGCCGTGGTCGGCTTCGACGATATTTCGCTCGCCGCGCAAATCGACCCGCCGCTGACGACGATCTCGCAGCCGATGCGCGAACTCGGCGAAACGGCTGCGCAGCTCCTGCTCAAGCGCCTCGCCAATCGCGGCGCGACGGTGCCGGGCGTGTTGCTGCCGCATCGGCTCGTCGTGCGCGGCAGCACATGATGCGCAACCGGGGAGCGCCATCGCGATGAGTCTCGCCGTCCGCTTCGACGACATCCGCAAAGACTTCGGCCCGGTGCGCGTGCTGCACGGCGTGAGTTTCGAGCTTGCGCCGGGGCGCATCTACGGGCTGCTCGGCGAGAACGGCGCGGGCAAGTCGACGCTGATGAAAATTCTCGCCGGCTACGAGCGCGCGAGCTCGGGCGCGGTGCTCGTCGACGGCGCGCCGCAGCAGTTCGACAGCTCGCGCGCGGCGGAAACGGCGGGCATCGTGCTGATTCACCAGGAGTTCAATCTCTCCGAGCATCTGACGATCGCGCAGAACATGTATCTCGGTCACGAGAAGCGCCGCGGCCTGTTGCTCGACGACGCTGCGATGCGCGCCGACGCGAAGCGCTACCTCGCGCAAGTCGGCTTGACGAAGCATCCGGACACGAAGGTCCGCGATCTGATCGTCGCCGAAAAGCAGATGGTCGAGATCGCGAAGGCGTTGTCGCGGCGCGCGCGTCTGCTGATCATGGACGAGCCGACCGCCACGCTCACGCCATCCGAAACCGAGCGCCTGTTCGCGCTGATGGCGAAGCTGAAGGCGGATGGCGTGACGATCGTCTATATCTCGCACAAGCTCGACGAAGTCGAGCGCATCACCGATGAAGTAATCGTGATGCGCGATGGCCGCTTCGTCGCGCGCAGCGACACGGCGGCGCTTGCGCGGCAGCAGATGGCGAATCTGATGGTCGGCCGCGAGCTGTCCGATATGTTCCCCGACAAGACGCCGGTCGCGGCCGATGCGCGCGTGGCGCTGCGCGTCGAAGGCTTGAGCGTGCCCGATTGGGTCGAGAGCCTGAGCTTCGAGGTGCATGCGGGCGAAGTGCTCGGCTTTGCGGGGCTCGTCGGCGCGGGCCGCACCGAAGCGTTCGAGGCAATCATCGGACTGCGCAAGCGCAGCGCGGGGCGCATCGAGATCGCCGGCCGCCGCGCGGACCTGAAGAGCCCGCGCGACGCGATGCGCCACGGCCTCACGTATCTGAGCGAAGACCGCAAGGGCAAGGGCCTGCATGTGGACCTGCGCCTGCAGGACAACCTGACGCTGATGACGCTCGAACGCTACACGCATCCGCTGCTCGACGTCAAAGCGGGCCGCGCCGCGCTGACCGAAGCGGTGCGCGAATTCGGCATTCGCACCGGCGACCTCGATAGCCGCGCGCGCATGCTGTCGGGCGGCAATCAGCAGAAGCTCGCGCTCGCGAAATTCCTGCAGCCGAACCCCGATGTGATCGTGCTCGACGAACCGACGCGCGGCGTCGATATCGGCGCAAAGCGCGACATCTATTTCCTGATTCACCGGCTCGCCTCGGAAGGGCGCGCGGTGATCGTGATCTCGTCCGAACTGATCGAACTGATCGGCCTTTGCCATCGCGTCGCCGTGATGCGTGCGGGCAAGCTGCAAGCGACGCTCGGCCTCGACCATCTGACTGAAGAGGAGTTGATCGCTCATGCGACCGGCACCCACTGACACTTCCGCGCCGACGCCGCGCGCCATGCGCGTCGTGCACGTGCTGTACGGCTTCGGCCCGCTCGCGGGCCTGATCGTGCTGTGCATCGCGGGCACGCTGCTGAACCGCGACTTCGCGACCGTCGACAACATGATGAACGTGCTCACGCGCACGTCGTTTATCGGCATCATCGCAGTCGGCATGACCTTCGTGATTATTTCCGGCGGCATCGATCTGTCGGTCAAGTCGGAGGCCAAGCGGTCTTAGGAAGACAAAACATTCTACCAACTCCTTGGCTCACAGAACGACATGGCTAC
>NZ_JAVHZD010000053.1:0-32931 GCF_031119615.1 Paraburkholderia sp. SARCC-3016
CACCCGGTCGAATTCGAACTGTACTACTCGCTGTAAGCGGCGATGCGCTTCGCCGCGGTTGGCGAAGCGCGCGTCCCTCGTTCGCGATTCGAAGGACCCAAGGGACGGCACCGCCGTCCCTTTTTTGTTGGACCATGCGCAACGTTTGCGGCGCACGAGGCGTGCGCTTGTTCATCGTCTCATTACCGCCGGACTGCAAGATGGTACTGAAGAATCTGATCAAGGCAAGGAAAGGACACGGCCAGGGCGAGCCGCTGTCGGACGACGTGCAGCTTGTCGAGTCCGGATTGCTGCCGGGCTTCGAGGCATTGCCGACGGTCGTGCTGGTGCTGGAAAAACGCACGCTGCGCGTGGCGTTTGCCAACCCATCGGCCGAATCGATGCTCGAGATGTCGCGCCGGCAGCTCACGCAGATGGCATGGCACGACGTGTTTTCGAATGCCGACGAGCTGATGGAGACGATCGCGGCCATCGCCGACCATCGCTTCAACGCGACGCATCTCGACGCGGTGCTCGAGCGGCCCGGTCGCGAGCCGCTGCATGTACATGCGGTCGTCGGCTTTCTCGAAAGCGCGCAGGAGTACGTGCTGCTCGAGCTGTTCGAGAACGAGCGGCATTTGCGCACCGACCGTGAAGAGCGCATTCACGATCTGACGTCGGTGAACAAGCAGCTGATCCGCAATCTCGCGCATGAGATCAAGAATCCGCTCGGCGGCATCCGCGGCGCCGCGCAACTGCTCGAATTCGAGCTCGGCGCGCGCGAGCGCGACGAATTGCGCGAGTACACGCAGGTCGTGATCAAGGAGTCGGACCGGCTGCAGACGCTCGTCGACAGGTTGCTCGAGCCGCACCGGCATCCGCATATCGTCGGCGACGTCAATATCCATGAGGTATGCGAGCGCGTGCGCGCGGTGATTCTCGCCGAGTTTCCGCGCGGCCTGACGGTGGTGCGCGACTACGACGTGAGCGTGCCGGACCTGCGCGGCGACAAGGAGCAGTTGATCCAGGCCGTGCTGAACATCGTGCGCAATGCGGCGCAGGCGCTGCATGAACGCATCTCGCAAGGCGACGCGCGCATCGAATTGTGCACGCGCATCGCGCGCAAGGTAACGATTGCGAAACGGCTGTGCAAGTTGGCACTGGACTTGCATATCGTTGACAACGGGCCGGGCATTCCCGAAGACATCCGTGACCGCATTTTCTATCCGCTCGTGTCGGGGCGCGAGGACGGCAGCGGTCTTGGATTGACACTCGCGCAGACTTTCGTGCAGCAGCACGAAGGGCTGATCGAAGTGGAAAGCCGCCCGGGCCATACCGAGTTTCAGATTTTGCTGCCGCTCGACTGCTAACCCTTAATGTGCCACACACGCGGCGCCACAGGCAGCGCCACAAGCGCACCGCGCGTCGACGCCGGATGTGGCGCGCATCACGAGACTTCTGACGACCTATATGAAGCCGATCTGGATAGTAGACGACGACCAATCGATCCGCTGGGTACTTGAAAAAGCGCTCGCGCGCGAAAACTTCGCGACGCGCAGCTTTGCGAATGTGCGCGAGGCGGCGGGCGCACTCGATCACGACAGTCCGCAGGTGCTCGTCTCCGATATCCGGATGCCGGGCGGCTCCGGGCTCGAGTTGCTGCAGACCGTGCGCGATCGCGTCCCCGGCCTGCCGGTCATCATCATGACTGCGTTTTCCGATCTCGATAGCGCCGTGGCCGCGTTTCAGGGCGGTGCGTTCGAGTATCTCGCGAAGCCGTTCGACGTCGACAAGGCGGTCGAGCTGATCCGGCGCGCCGTCGACGAAAGCATGCGCGGCGAGCAGACGTGGGACGAACGCGTTGCGGAAGCGCCGGAGATGCTGGGTCAGGCGCCGGCGATGCAGGATATGTTCCGCGCGATCGGCCGACTGTCGCATTCGGCGGCGACCGTGCTCATTACCGGCGAATCAGGCACCGGTAAGGAACTCGTTGCGCGTGCGTTGCACCGGCATAGCCCACGCGCGAGCGGACCGTTTATCGCGTTGAACACCGCGGCGATTCCAAAAGATCTACTGGAATCCGAACTATTCGGCCACGAGCGCGGCGCGTTCACGGGCGCGCAGGCGATGCGCCAGGGACGCTTCGAGCAGGCCGAGAACGGCACGCTGTTTCTCGACGAAATCGGCGATATGCCGTTCGATTTGCAGACGCGCCTGTTGCGCGTGCTGTCCGACGGGCAGTTCTATCGGGTCGGCGGTCATAACCCGTTGCGCGCGAACGTGCGCGTGATTGCGGCGACTCATCAGAATCTCGAAGCGCGCGTGCGGCAAGGGTTGTTCCGCGAGGACTTGTATCACCGGCTCAATGTGATCCGGCTGCGTTTGCCGGCATTGCGCGAGCGCAGCGAGGACATTCCGCTTCTGACGCGCCATTTCCTGCAGAAGAGTGCGCGCGATCTCGGCGTCGAGCCCAAGCGCGTATCGGACGAGGCGCTCGCTTATCTGACCTCGCTGCCGTTTCCGGGCAACGTGCGGCAACTCGAGAATCTCGCGAACTGGCTGACCGTGATGGCGCCGGCGCAGACGATCGAGATCAAGGATTTGCCGCCCGATCTCGTGTCGACGCAACAGACGCCCGTCGACGCCGCGAGTGTCGTCGCGGCAGGCGCTGGCGGTATGGAGATGGCGGCGGTCAATGGCGCGGGTTCGACGGGCGCTGCGTTGGCGGCTGGCGGCGTGGTGCTCGCGCCGGGCGTGGCATCGGCCGCGGTGCCGTCGACGGCGAGCGCATGGGAAGGCGGCTTGCGGACCGAAGTTGCCCGGCTGCTGCGCGAGAACTCGCCCGATGTGATGGACGAATTGTCGCGCCGCTTCGAGGCCGCGGTGATTCGCGAAGCGCTCGATTTCACGCGTGGGCGGAAAGTGGAAGCGGCCGAGCGCTTGGGCATCGGCCGCAATACGATTACGCGCAAGATTCAGGAGTTGCAATTAGAACCATAATAAAATCAATGACTTGAATATTTGGGGTCGGTGCGCGTGGGTATGCTTTGTGGTACATATCCGGCCCTAAATATTTCCTGTGCTATGATGTTGTATCTGATCTACATTGGCTACCAACATGGCTCACGGAAAGTACCTAGGCGTTGATACGCGCCCCTTGAACGTTCGAATAGACGTTGAGGATTTGGACATACTTAAAAAGCTCCAGATAGTTACCGGGAGGAACACGTCAGACGTGGTTCGTACGGCGCTCAAAACGTACATTGCGACCAACCGACACAAGCTGGTGGAGGCCGGCCAGCAGATGATAAAGAGCGGAGGCGGTTGGGAAGGTATGGCACAGGAGGAGTGGGGCGACGCCAACGAATCCAAGTGAATTAGAATAAACACTCTAATTTACCCTCTTGTGTAGCCAAACCATACACGTTACTATCCGTCCCAGTGCCTTATCAAGTTTCGGATGAAAGCAGATTTAAGTAGCCAAACTATATGAGCTACCAAATCCGGTCTTGAGTGGGACTACGAGATGGTGACGGCCTACCAGCCAGGCGTGTAAGTCCCAGCAATGGGCGAAAACTGGATAAAGAGTCGGAGACGCGGAGAGCAGTCCCAAGGGGAAGTTACTGAGGGAAATCGATGCGATGCCGGGGAGTGGAAAAGCCCGGTACGAATCGACAGTAGCGCGGTGCGCGAGGAGCACAAGCGGGCTGGCGATGAAATCGGTTCGTCAAGGGGATTCCCGCCAGTCTCCTTGCTTAACCGACCATAAAAGGACCAACAATGCAGACTCAAGCAGCCCACACACGCCTTGCGCTGGCAACGGTCGCATTTTCTAACACAGGCCGCGATACGGGCCCTGCGACATTAACGAGGACAGCGCGGCCCGATGGGCCACAAACGCCCGCGAGCAGATAAGCAAGACGCCTGGCGCAGACATTGACCCGCGGGAAATTGGTACAGCGTGCCTTGCATCTCTGCGTCACCGCATCCTCATGTTGGCTCGGATGCTGGACGAGGCAGAGCAAGAGTACACGGTGTTGGACACGGCTTTGTATCTTGAGTGATCTATACAATTAGCAATCCAAATCAAACAAATTGCGAGGATGACCATGCAACAGCTATTCATACCGGTCCCTGCTGACCGCATCGAAATGTTCCGTATCTACGCCCGCGTTTGTAAAGCTCTCAAAGACGCAGGGTTCCATATATGGGAAATGCGCATTAGCGAGGGTCGGGACGGGGCCGCAGCGCTTCTGCCTCGTGTCCTGTTTACTAACCGCCCAGGCGATCCCGCTAACGCCGCGGGACCGGGCACGGCGGCGGCGCGTCGATTCGCCTATCGTGAAGTGGCGAAGGTGCTGGGGTTATCCGGGTTGTATCCGGTTGAGGTCGCCAAGGAGGTCGTATGAAAACCGGCGTAGTTCTTATGTTCTTGTGTTCGTGCGTGTGGATTTTAAATGCCGCGATGGTTTGGCATCCAGTCCATTTTGTTTAATCGATGTATACCAGCAACGGAGATATTTCTTGACTCAATTGGCTGTAACCCAAGAAAACGGGAACAGTAAAGTGCTAACGGCGCGAGTGCCTGTTGAACTTGCAAAACGATTCCGCCACATCGCAGTGGATCGCGAGACCACGGTATCAGGTTTATTGGCGGATATTGTCCGTTCGTATGTCACTCAGCGTCCAGCACCGCGATAATGACTGTCGGGTTACAGATATTCGACGCCAACGGAAATTTAATGCTGGATGGTACGCACCGTCTAGGGCGTCTTAAAGGTGTGTTCCAAGTATCCGGCGGGGTGTCAAACGAGACGCACGCACTAGACTTATCAGACGGGACGCCATTCTACTCATTCCAGCCCGACCGCCTATTTTATCACATCTCAGGCGACACGCCGCCGCCTATATTCACGGTAGATGCGACCGGCATTTCGTGGGTGTACAACAATGGCGCTACCGCCTTTACACACCGTATAACAGGCTGGGTCTACGTTGGCGTGTATTAAGAACAGCTAACTTTAGGAGATTTATTGACTAACCAAACAGCGGTCAAGCTCACGCTTGACGCAACCGGCTACACCGCATCCCTTGACGGTGCACGCCGATCCCTTACCGCATTCCAAGAGACGCAGGCCGCAGCGGCGGAGCGCGTCAGAGTAGCCCAGCAAGCTATTGCAGAGGCGGCGCAAACCGGCTCTACCGCCTCCGCGCGAGCCATCAATAATTTTGTTTCGCAGCTACAGCGCACCGCGGACCAAGCAGGCAAGACGCGCGCCGAATTGCTGGAAATGAAAGCGGCTCAACTCGGAGTTGTCGATTCGGTCTCTGGGTATATCCAACAGATTGCATCCGCGGCAGAGGAAACGCACAACTTCAGTTTGAACTCATCGGCCGCGCGCCGCGAGCTTCTTGTGTTGGCTCACGAAGCCTCCCAAGGTAGCTGGAAGAGGTTTGGCGGATCGCTAATGGTGATGGCGGAAGCTACAGACGCATTGAGCTTGATTCTCTCTCCAGTGGGTATCGGGCTAGGTGTAGCAGCGGGGGCAGCAGCCCTGTTTGCCAAAGAGCTATACGCCGGGTACGAACAGGCGGAGGCGTTCAACAAGTCGATTACGGCCACAGGCGGAGCGCTGGGCTTGTCGGTAGGCCAAATGGCCGAAATGTCCAACGGCCTCCAGACTAGTGGCACGAATCTCGCGGCCGTCCGTGAAGCAATGGCCCAGGTAGCGGCTACAGGCGCGTTCACCGCGGATAACCTGAGTCTCGCCACACAGGCCGCCGTAGCAATGTCGTCCGATATTGGTATCGGGGTAGACAAGGCTGCGGAATCGCTGGCTAAGATTCAGGACAATGTAATTGGCTGGCTCACGCAGTATCAGCAGGCGCACCACACGTTTAACGCGGCGCAGGTTGAGGAGATAGAGGGATTCGTTAAGCTGGGCGACACCGCAAGCGCAGTGAACGCGATTATGCGCGACCTAGCCACGGCGCACGCTGCGGTAGAGGCGGACGCTAACGCTCACATGGGCGCGGTCGTGGATTGGTGGCATCAGCTTGAATACTCTGTGACACGCGCTAAAAACGCGATCATGAGTATCGGTGTTCCGGACAGTATCGATAAGCAGGTTGGGGACCAGTACGCCCGTGTAGAAGCGGCACAACGCAACCTGGCCCAGCAACAATCAATGGGTGCGTTGGGTAATCTCTCGTCGGCCCAACAATCTCTGGATATCGAGCAGCGTAAGCTAGACGTGCTCCGCCAGCAGCAGACGGCGGTGAATGTCCAGCAGCGCACGCGCGAAGCGGCTGCGCGGTCGGGGGACGCGAAGGTAGCTGTATCGAGCTATCTGCAATCCGACAAGTACGCCAGCCCCGCACAGAAGCAGTCAAACGATTTGCAGGCGGAAAACGAGGCGTTCAACAAAGCAACAAAAGACCTCGATAAGAACTCCGCGGACTATCAGGCCGCCTTGAAGCGGCATTACGATGACATCGGCCAAATCAATGAGCAGTACGCTAAACGAACTCGTCCCCATGATGCCGAAAACGGTCTGAATGGCGAGCTTGCGCGTTTGGCTGGTGTGAACAAGCTCATTGAGGACGAGGAGAAGCGACACGCAGCGACGTTGAAGGCACAGCGAGACGCTGGGGTACTCGATGCCGGAACGTACCTGCAAAAGGTCCATGATTTGCAGGCTACGGCGTTAGACCAAGAGATAGCCAACGCCGCGCAACGGGCCGATATCGCGAGGGGTAAGAAGGAGCAGGCCGCGTACGAGACTGCGAACACGGAGTATCAACGCCTTGTGGCCCAACGCAAGCAGATTGATACCGACCTTACGGACTCGCTGTCGAAACTGTCCGCCGCCCGCGCCGCTAACGTATCAAAGTTTGCAGACCAGCAACAGAACTCGTTGCGTAAGCAACTTTCCGGCTACTCGGATGCGTACAACACGCGCGACATGACAGCGGACGCCAAGTCTCAATATGACGCGCAGGCGAAGCTTGTAGAGCAGTACCAGCAGACGATAGCTGCGCTTCGGGAACAGTATTCCGGCCCGACAGCAGACCTCGCAGAGTACCAGGCAAAGATGCAGGTAGCCCAGCAATACTACGAGGAAGAAACGGCCGCTCTGGAACAGAACCTACAAACACAGCAAGCCTTGCGCGACTCGTACGGAGAGCAATTCAAAAAGACGTACGCGGGCCTAGTGGGAAGTGCTCAGACCAACGCGGAAGCGACGGCCAGTGCATTCAAGGGTGCGTTTGATGCGATTGGGTCCGGAATCGATGCGTTCGTTACGACAGGGAAACTTAGCTTTGATACCTTCGCGGCGGGCGTTATCGCAGACCTCGCCAAGATCGCCTTGCATCAAGCAGAAGTAGCGGCCTTCAAGGGATTATCGTCCGCCTTTTTCAGCACGGGCGGCCCTGTCGGTCATTATGCGGACGGCGGCTCCATCGTCGGACCGGGTACGGGAACCAGCGATAGTATCCCAGCGATGCTGTCCAACGGTGAGTACGTGATTAACGCGGCCTCAACGAAGAAGTACAGGAGCTTGCTCGAATCTATCAACAGCGGCCGTACGTCTCACTTTGCCTCTGGCGGTGCGGTCGGTGCGGTGTCAGGAGCTAGTACCCCGGCAAACCACACTACTGAGCTTAGTCTAAACCTGCAAGGTGGTTCCCTGTCCCCCGCGGACCTCGCGGCCATCGCGCCGCAGCTACAGGCAGTTATCGATAAACGTATCAACCAGCGGTTCCGCGGCCAGGGCGGAATGGCTTGGCAAATGAAGTACGGACAGGTGTAGACCGTAAAACAGTAGACAGCCTCACCGCAGACCGGGCCGGGGCTGTCGATAAACACGACCGGTTAAATCTATATTTATTAAGGACTACAGTTTTATGGTAAAAGAGATGGACGACAAGACCAAGTTTGCTATCGCTAAGCACGTCCCGCTGGCCGATCAGATCAAGTACGTTATTAGCGAGGGTTGGGATAGCCAGTATCGGAAAAAGCACCTCAAGTACGGCTCGGTTATGGAGCACTTGATGAATCGTCTGACTGAGCCGTACATGCCTAAGAAGGAGTACAACGGCGTACCTGTTCCGGCCGCGACCACGGGCAACACGAGCGCGCTGTACTACGCAACGCAATCCGCTGGTGTGCTACTTCCGGCGGTTACCACGTCGATTCTGTCGCAACTCGTAGCCTTGGGCGCTCCACAGCTTCCTCCGAACCAACGCATTGTTACGCAAGCGGAACTCTTGCAGGCTAGCGAAGTTGCAGAAGGTGAGCCGATTCCCGCCGCTGCTCCGTCTGTTGACGTTGATTTGAAGAACAACCGAAAATTCGCGCTTATTCTCTCGTTCTCGGATTCGTTGCTGGCCCCGGTCAGCTTCACGGATGCGGTTGTACCGTACGTGCAAGGACAACTTGAGGCCGCGGCTAACAACGCGACGGACGCGTTCATTGTTAATCTCATGGAGAGCGGCGGTACTGCTGCTGCCAGCATCGCAGCGGCTCTGTCCGCCTTTGTCGGTGATTTGCGTACGGCCTGTTGGATTGGCCGACCCGATACGCTCGCGAGTCTCCAGGATGCAGCGAACCCGAATATCGGCCCGCGTGGGGGCGTGTATAAAACGTTGCCCGCAATCTCCTCGCTAGCTGTACCAGCCGGTAAGCTGATCCTGCAAGATGCTACGCGTATCGCCGTATTCGACGGCCCACAGATGGTGGACCGCTCGCAAGAGGCATCGATCATTATGGATACGGCCCCAACCATCGACATGAGTGCGACGTTGCATACTTTCCAGCAGAGCATGACAGCCCTGCGCATCATCAAGTACGCAGATGCAAAGGTGATCGCAGCCCCGCAAATTATCACGCTGGCATCGTAATGCGCCTGTTCAAGCCGAAAGCGCCCAGTATCCCGGAAGGGGCTACGTATCAGTTCCGTTTCGCATCGGACAATACCAACCCAGACGGGACTCCCAGAGCGCTCCACACACCACCACAGGTAGACGAGGCACTAACCCGTATCGTGCAAGAGATTGGGCGTCTACGGACGGTTATTGCAGACGGGGCGAATTTACCCCATGTCGATATGCTGTCGTCCGACCTTGCGAGCGCAAAGCGGGCGAGCCAAGAGGCTAGCGATAACTGGGGCCTTGCGCGTAGACGTTACTCAGGCGGGGTTATCGACGCCAATGAGTTAAGCAGGGCTGCGGGCGAGTCAAGGAAGTGCACGGAGCGGTTTCACAAACTAGGCGCGGACCTACAGCGCCGCCGATGGGTAGACGAGGCAGAATCCGAATTGTCTCGCATCCTCGCGGCTATCCGATAAACCATAGTAGTGATAGGGCGGCCCGGTGTCGCCCATTAACAGTAAGGACTACAATGAATTTAGGATTGGAATGAGCGTCCCAACCTTCCGGACACACAAGACAGCGTACGTGCCTCCTAGCCCTAAAGAAACTGCGAAACAGCACGCTATTAACAATCGGGCACAGCCTCGCGAACTGGTGCGGCGAATTCGGAAACCGGTGGGGCAATCCCGATGAGCCGCGGGCAATTGATCGAAGTGTGCGGGGTACTCGGCATCCGCACCGACCACGTAGCAGGCGGTAAGCGCGGTAGCAAGGATAAAAATTGGTTGCGCACCGATATTATCGAGCGGACGGCCGGTCCTGGTCTAACGTGGAAGTTCAAGAATGCGGCAGAGGCGGACGCGACTTGCATGCGGCTGGCGGCCTCGTATCGGGGCGGCCTCGGTCCACTGCTCCGGATGGCGCAGCAAGCCCTGAGAAACGCGACCACGGAGCTAGTAGAGCTTCGCAGGCTCCAGACACTCAAGCGTCGAAACAAGGCAGAGGAGACCCGTCTATCGAAAAGCATCCCTCACTGGCTGGGCCTGTGCGAGGTTGCGCAGAACCTACAGGAGACGGAAGCGGCCATGCGGGACGCTGGGTACGACCTCACTGCGGTCGAGGCGGATGCTAGGGCACTCGCTATGGAGCAGTACCAACGGCACGTAGCGAGGGTTAAGCGCACATGATGGAACTCGTATTTGTCTCGGGCGTACAGGCTTCGAGTGCGGAGGTTGCCGACCATCTCTTTAAAGCGTCGCTTATGGTAGACGTACGTGTGGCGGCCCAGTCTAACCCGCAGTTCCGCGAGGTCGCGGAGGAGGCCGTGGGAAAGGCTGTAGCGCACTACCGCAAGCTGGTTGCGCGTAACGCCTATTTCAAACCGGTGAAGGGCGAACGGGCGTGGAACTCTCCGGACCCGAACGAGCAAGCCGAATTCAAACGTAAGGCCGTCGCTGTAGACAAGCTTAAGCGCATAGCACGTAGACGCGGCGATACGGGTGCTGTTCTGCTTCACCTATTAGCACTTCAACAATAATTTTAACCTTAATAAATCTATGGATACGAACACCATTCCCGTAGTTGCGCCTCAATCCGGCGTTGTCATCCTTTCGATAGGCCCCAATGCGGTTAAACTGGACAAACCACTGAACGTGGATAAAGATCAAGTTTCTAAAGGGGTTAGTATTACGTTGGTAATCAATGGAAAACAGGAATCACGGCGCGTGCTAACAGCGCGAGACGGTATCGTTTCTGTTGGCGAGGGATTTAGCTGTGCCCCGCATCCGGGTACGGCCTGGTCCGTCTAATCGGAGACCGGCCATAGCTCGTAAGTCTAAAGCCGACCGAATCCACGAGATTCTTTTGCTCAACCCGGCATTGCGCCGGGGTGATCCCCGTATTGATGAGCTAATCAACGCAGAGGCGCTACTCCGTAAAGCACAGAGAGCCGCCAAGGGTGCTCCCGTAACTGTGCAGACCCGCACGGGCGGAGTTAAGCGCTCCCCGGAGCTTATCGCGGTAGATGCGGCCAATACGGCCGTTAGGCGTCTCCGTAACGACTTGGGTATAGACCGGATTAATGTTAAGCGCAGTGAAGCCGCCGGTATCAAGGTTAAGCGGTCTCCGGATGCAGAGAGGTTGCTTACCATGTTCGGACCAGAATACGTAGCTAGTAGCGCGCTGCTGCCTGGTTTAGCGGCTATGCTTTGCGCTCACGGTATCGTTTCCGTGGATATGCCGGAGCAACATAGAGCGGCCTTCGAGAGAGACCTAGCCGACCAGCAGGACGTTTTGCCTGGATTGCTTGACCGTATAAAGATGAGTCGCGCTTGACACATTCGGGGACATAAAGTGCATGTTTTTGCATTTAAAACTTTGCGCTAACTAACCGGAATAGCGAATATAAAGCATTTATATCTGTCTTTTACCGGCTTCTTCCTTCAAATGGAGACGGCGCAAATTTTAATTTTTGCATGCTTGGTTATGACAACTCTGACCGGTCGGTGTCCGGGTCGGAATAGCCCCTATAAATGACCTACCCCCTAGGCTATAGGGTGTACCTATTGTCATTAGCACCTAACTGGTGCATTTCGTAAGGAATAACGTGAATCGACCTAATAGGCGGTCCGGTAATGCTGATCTACGCATTACTGGCCGTCTCGGTGTAGCTCAACGGCTACGCATTAGAGAACGTGATGGATATCGCTGTAGATGCTGTAACCGGGCTGTACGTGTTGGACAGATAGACCATATCGTACCGCTAGATAAAGGTGGGTCTAATGACGATAGCAATATGCAGTTGTTATGCGATGACTGTCACGTAGACAAGACTAACCGGGATAATGGTTATAAGGTAAGGAGACTTGTAGATATCAATCGTATCCCGGAGGGCTGGTAAATAGGCAGGCGACGGCCAGGCCAGCGAGCGATAGCGAGCGAGGCCATAGGCCGGAGCGGTTATAACGTTAGTGAGGATAAGCGCGTTAGAGCTAGGGCTAAACTGGAAGGGTTATCGCTAGGGCAAGCTGTTAATAAATATTCTAAGCCTTATCTTCTTATCGGTTTTGGAGATGCTTGCTATCTAGCCAGTGAGCTTGTCCCTAAGCTACCTTTATCCGCTCCGAGCAATGATGAGTTGCGGCTAATGGCTAAAGTGCATGCATGCAATGAAGATTATCCACTATCGGTTAAATACTTGAATCCGGCTCTTTATGAGAAAATTAGAGCTTTAGTAATTAGTAAAGTTACTGAGGAGTTGCTAAGGGTTCGAAGAACCCGAACGACTCCGGGTACCCAGGCCTGTTATGAAAGGCTAGAAGCCATGCCGCAGTACAAGAGGCTTACCGTATATGACGAGTTACTAGGGATAGTCCCGTTCTGATGATTGCGTTCGGCCTGCGGCCTCACCCGCATTCGCTTGCAATACGTCTCTGGTTTACTCCCTTATCTATATACGGCGACTCGGTAACAATAAGGCGGCCTAGGCGGGACAAGGGTTTCAGGCCGGGTGCCCTTCGTTGCCTAAAAAATGAGCAAGCTCTGGCGCGGGTTTGCGAGCGGTCTTAGTGCTGCGGATTCCTTCGTTGCCTATTTTTTGAGCACGTCTATCGCATCGCGGGTACAGTATCTGGTTCTCATCATAGGACCGGACGACATGGACATACCGGAAATTGATTTCTCGCTTTTCAGTTCGATTCGCCTGCGTAGTGCTGTTGAGGCTATCAAAGCGCAACCTAAGCTAACGAAAGAGCAGTTACGCGACGTAGAGCATAAGCTGGCTGTACTGCACGCGCGCTTTGACGAAGTGAGAAAGATACAGCAGCCGTTAGAGGAGTCGTATGTACGTGCGCGACGTAAGGCGGATGGGAGGCGCTATAACCCGGACAAAGACCCTGCACTTACTATTGCTACAAGTGAAACGGCAAAACGACTCGACAGCTTGCTACGCGAGATTGATCCTTTACACGCTGTTGTGATGCAGTCAGCAGCAGCACGGGAGGCTAGGCGGTATCTTTCATCGATAATGGTCGAGTGCTTGAATCTAATTGACACGTTCAATGCATCTCTCGCTATTGAGGAGCCGAGGCGCGTGCGTAAGCCTTCTCAAGGAGACTCAACACCGACTATCTTTAAGCCGTGAATTTTGTACTTGCTCATGGCCTCTATGAGCGGGCGCAGTGGATAGAACTCTCCGCCGTAGTCGCTGGACGAGTCGCCTTCGCTATGGCCTTGCAAAGCGTCCGCTAACTCCTTGCTGATGCCGCAGTCTCTACATACGTCCTTGAACGTGTGGCGGAAGCTGTGAAACACCATCTTGGGACTGGTAGGCTCGCACTCCGCCCGCAACACGTCCGATATCCACCATGCGGACCATAGAGAAGACTCTACGCCGTGTTTGTCCTTGCGTAAGAGATGGAACAATCGCGGTTTGCCTAGCTGCTGCGCCGCGAACTCCGGGAATCCAAGCTCTATGAGTACCGGGTGTAACGGAATGCGGCGCACGCTGTACGCGTTCTTGACGCCCTGGCCGTGCTCCTCGTTATCTACGAGTTTGAGTACCCACGCCTGTGCGTGTGCCCCGTTGGCGTCCCGGTAGTCCTCTGCGTACACATCCTCCGGACGTAACTGGCAAAGCTCCTCGACGCGTGCCCCGGTGAACAGGCCGAGCAGAGGTAGCCAGTACGCCGCCTCGCCACGGCCGCGGACGGGTCTGTATCCCTCTGTGTAGATGCGGTGAGCGAATATGCGGTTGATGGTCGCCAGGTCGAACGGTGGCCGTGCTCCGCGAGCGTGTTTCCGTTTGCCCTCTCGTTTGACACCCCGACCTGGGTTCGGCTCAATCCACGCCTTGCCTATCGCATACGCAAAGAGGGTGCGCAGATTGTTGAGCGTTTGATCGATCGAAGTCGGGCCGATGCCTGCTACCTCCAGCGCGTCTTTTAAGGCCACTACTTGCGCCTTGGTGATTCGGGGGACTGGAGGATTACCTACGTATTGCTTGAACCGGTCTACGGCGCGGTGGAAGGATAGGGCGGCGCGAGACTCCGGCTTACGGTCCTTTTCCCAGAGACGCACCAGCACGTCCAGCGAGCGTTCTGCGGTCTTGGTGTCGGCTGTGGGGGTGTTGCCCTTCGCCTCCATTGCAGAGAGTACCGCGGGCGGCACTAAGTCCGTGCCAAGGCCCCGCATGCTGTAGTCACCCAGTACGCGGCGGACGGCCTCTTTCATCTCGTCTATGCGCGCGTCGCGGGCCTCGTCGTCTAGGCTGTTGTGGTCGGGGTCTCCCCACTCCTCCGCCCGCATATGAGTCCACGATCCGGAGACGGCCCGCTCTGCGGTGTTCGCGGCCGAAATCGGTGCGGTGGCGGTCGTGCCCAAGGCGGCACGGAGCTTGTCAAAGAGCGCGTCTAGCTCGACGCCCGCGGCCCTCGCGCGTCTATCGGCCTCGCGACGATCAGACGTACCTAACGCTTGCTGATGCTCAGCTTTGCCATAGGCGGCTATCAGATCGACGGGGACGCGGCGGCGGTAGTAGTACCGGTTGCCTCGTTTTACAACGTGCTCGCTCATCTAGTTTGCCTGTCGTCCGTGGTACATCCACGTGGTACAGAAATCGGCCGGGAACGCTTATTGGGCGGGGATTTCAGTGTACAGGCGGCTCCTGGTCTGTGCAACATTTTCAGGAGTTGAATCTCGAACCTTGATGGTTGTTGGTCTTGCGTTCGCGACGGCGTTGGCTGTCGATGAGAACGGCTCGATGGCTGATCGCCACCGGGCCGTTTTTTTACTCGGTGAGCGCGACGACCGGTGCGTGATCGGACGGCTGGTCCCATTTGCGCGGCGTCTTGTCGACGTCGCAATGCGTGCAGCTTTCGGCGAGCGGCTTCGACAGCAGGATATGGTCGATGCGCAAGCCCGCGTTGCGCCGGAATGCGAGCATCCGGTAGTCCCACCACGTAAAGGTCTTCTCGGGCTGATCGAACAGGCGGAACGAATCGACGAGGCCGAGTTCGATCAGACGCGCGAAGCCGGCGCGTTCCTCGGGCGATACGAGGTTCTGGCCTTCCCACGCTTTCGGGTCGTGCACGTCGCGGTCTTCGGGTGCGATGTTGTAGTCGCCGAGCAGCGCGAGCTTCGGATACTGCGCGAGCTCATTCGCAAGCCAGCTGTGCATCGCTTCGAGCCAGCGCAGCTTGTACGCGAATTTCTCGGTGCCCGGCGCCTGGCCATTCGGGAAATACGCGCTGATCACGCGGATGCCTTCGATCGTCGCGGCGATCACGCGCTGCTGCGGATCTTCGAAACCGGGGATATTGCGCACGACGCTGACATCGTCCACCTGCAGACCGTTTCGCACGAGAATGCCGACGCCGTTGTACGTCTTCTGGCCGGCGAACCAGCTGCGATAGCCCTTTTCCTCGAGTTCGGCGCGCGGGAATTTTTCGTCGGGGAGCTTCAGTTCCTGAAGACAGAGCACGTCGGTCTGGCTCAGTTCGAGCCAGTCGATCACATGCTGCTGGCGGACCTTCAGCGAGTTGACGTTCCAGGTGGCAATCTTCATTGTGGCTTTTTACGCGAAAAGTTTGCAGGTCCAATGCGATGCGGGCGCGCACGTCCGCAGGCTCGGATGTCGCGAAGCCTGCGCGAATGCTGCGCGGAGATCGCGCTTGCAGTGAATGATAGCGTCGTCCGCTGCTTATGCGAGCCTCGACGTTCGTCGCACTTACACGAAAAGTCTGAAATAAATTTGACGGATTGCAGGCGCGTTCAGTACAATCCGTTTCCTCTGACGCGGGGTGGAGCAGTCTGGCAGCTCGTCGGGCTCATAACCCGAAGGTCACAGGTTCAAATCCTGTCCCCGCAACCAACACCTGGTAAGGCGCATCGTCGGTTTGCGCATGTGTCGAAGATGCCAAATTTTGTTGTTAGGGCAAACCGAGGACAATTGCGGCGCGTTTGACGCCAAGCTACACCGAATCTGAACCCGCTACGGCGGGTTTTTTGTTGTCCGTTCGTTTCGTGTAGTCGTTCGTTGTGCCCGTTAACCATCGGGTATCCTGAACAAGTCCGTGGCGTAAGAGATATCCTATGGGAGTAATCGATCGAGCGGGATTCTTCGGGACGGCCTCGAATCCGTCTGTAGGGGGATTCATCAAAATGGGTAGGTATTTTCTGAAAAGATATTTGCCCTCGCGTTTTGCCTGCACAAGTGAACACTCCCGAGCGTGCCGCTCGTATACTCCAGACGCCGCCGAAACATTGGGCGGCGCAGGCTTGGCGGCCTGACTGTGTACCCGCACGCCTGCGCACGCAGGCCGTGCGCTTGCCTCTGCGCGTCCGCTTTTCCAACGGGCGGGCCGTGGTGGGGAGACCTTCGGGTCTGCCGGTTTGGTACACACTGGTCCGCCAACCCCGTCATCGTGCCCGCTCACCACTCTCGCCGAATGGTCGCGGGCTTCCCTTTGACAACGGAGGACGCACCATGAGCGAACCCATCAAGAACCTATCCATCGCCGAGCTTTTGACGCGCAACGCGTCCCTGCACGAAGCGGGAAAATCGGCGCTCGAAGCAATCCAGCGTTACCAGACCGACCTCCGGATTCTCGGCGCACTCGGGCGCGCGATCGCATGCGAAGCAACGAACGCGCTCGACCGGCCGCTATTGGCGATTGCGCTCAACGACGCGATCGCTCGCGCAGAAATGGACATTGACAGCGAAGTCACGGTACTCGAAAGCTGTCTTGGACATGAGGCCGTCAGTGTCGAACGGATCGACGTGTATGCAACCACCCGTCACTGAGCGAACACGAGGACAGCCATGAAGAAGACGCAATCCTTGAAGAGAGCGCGTAAACAGTCGCGTACACGTGAACGCTACGCACGGCTCGCAATGTCATCGTTGAATCGCTGCAACCGCTCAGTCGAACAGTTCCGCGCGATTTCCACGCTGGTCCCGACGGTCGTGCGTAACCCTGCCGTCACTGACGACGAGCGCCGCGCCGAATATACCGTCCTGTCTTGCTGATGGAGACGGTAGAGGCATACGAGCGCGAGGCCGAAATGTATCGCGAACGGGTCGCTGACGTGGCGACGGACGCGCGCAATCTGCCCGGCGCGCGCTTGACCGCCGATCAAGCATTGCTGCTCATGGAGGCGGCTGAGTTGCTGGTCCGACGCGAGCCGCGCGAAGCGAAATCGCGTAAACGTTCTGCCTGCTATCCGCGCTCTCAAACCCGCAAGTCAGTCAAAATCCGCTCTGCCAGAAAATCGACGGGCGGCCTTGCCGACCGCGCACTGCGCGCGAGGATGACTTCGAGTTCCGGGAGCGGCGGCAGACCTTCCGCCTCTCCAGGTTGCACGAGGTGATTCGGTACGCTGCACCTTGCAAGCGGCGCAACCGCAAGACCCGCTTCAACCATGCTGAACAATCCGAGCAAACTCGGGCTCTCGTAGGACATCCGGTAGCGAATGCCTGCCTGCTGCAAGGCCGCGGTTGCATGCGCGCGGGCGGCGCTGCCTTGCTCGAATACCGCGATCGGCAGCGGGCGTTCCTTCCATACCTGCTGCTTGCCGCGTGCCGCCGCGGCCCAGACCATCGGCTCAAAGCGAATGAATTCACCAGACACGCCTCGCGCTTTCGTAAAGCAGGCAAGATCTAGCGTATTGTCCTTGAGCAGCGGAACAAGCCCGCTGCTCGGCAGACCGATCACACGGATTTCCACACGCGGATGCGCAATCGCGAACTTCCGCAAAACGCTGGGCAGCAGCGACGACGCATAGTCATCGGGCACGCCGATCGTGACGCGCCCGCGCACCTCCGGACGAACCACGGACGCCCACGCTTCCTCGCGCATCGCGAGCATTTGCCGGCCATAGTCGGCGAGCGTGCGGCCCTCCTGCGTCATCACGACATCGCGCGTGGTGCGCGTGAAGAGTGGCTTGCCGAGCGTTTCCTCGATTGCCTTGATCTGCATGCTGACCGCCGACGGCGATCGATGCACCGATTGCGCCGCGCCGACGAACGAGCCGGTATCCGCCACTGCCACGACCATTTCCAGCACATCGAGATCGAGCTTTTTCATCATTCAGAAAATCTGAGTAATGTGCTCAGTTTAATCCATTTTACTTGCGTTCCGATCGGCCGGATACTCACATCACGATCGATCGCAGTATGGAGAAGCAAAATGGGAACGATGACCGAATTCCTGACTGTCGGCGGCATGCTGGCCGTGACGCCCGGCCCGAATATGGTCTACGTGATGTCGCGCTCAGTCGGACAAGGCCCGAGGGCAGGGCTGATATCGCTTGGCGGCGTCATGCTCGGCTATCTGTTCTATATGTTCGGCGCGGCGTTTGAGATTACCGCGCTGTTCGTCGCCATTCCCGGTGCGTGTCGTGTCCTTGCTGCCTGCGGCGCGCTTTACCTGCTTTATCTCGCGTGGCAGGCTCTGAGGCCAGGTGGCCGCTCGCCATTACAGATTGCTGAAGTTCAGATTGAAGGACCGCATCGGCTGTTTGCGATGGGCGCGGCTACAAGTCTGCTGAATCCGAAACTCGCGCTGATTTTTCTGTCGTTGCTGCCGCAATTTATCGATTACCAGACAGGCAGTGTGCTGCGGCAGTCGCTGGCGCTCGGTGGCGCGCTGATCATCGCATTTGCTTCGGTTAACGCATTGGTTGCCGTGTCGTCGGGCAGCGTCGCGGGATTGATCGCGAGCCGGCCGCGATGGCTGCTTGCGCAGCGTTGGGTAATGGGCATCATGCTCGGGCTGCTCGGTGCGAAGATGGGTGTCGATGCGTGGCATTGGGCTGCGCCGGTGTAGGCGACGCCGTCTCTTCACAGCGCTGCGACTAATGTTTAGTGACTCCTGTGTCCTTAGTCGTGCCGGCGCAAGCATTCTGCGCAGCGCCTTTCCGGCCCGCCATCCGAACCATTCTTCCAATCACCTGGCCGGCACGGACACCTCCGAAAAATTCCACGTCCAGCGTCGCATCCAGTTCAGCATGATGGGCAATATTCTCTAAGAGTCCGATAAGCGTCATACGGTCTTCAGAAGAGATATGTTCGTCCGCGATTGCACGAGCCAATGCGGCGAGCCGCGTAAACTGCTCGACATGCCGATGTCCGGCAATGAGCGCGCTATCGACGATGCGTTCGAGAAGCACGACGCGCGTGTCCTGCTGCGATTGCGTGGCGGTCTGTGGCGATGTGTCGATCGTCATCGGCTGATCTCCTTGGGCGAAATACAGGCACTCACCGCCTGGCGATGGGTGTGGGGCACATGCTTCAACATACCGACGCAGTATATCTCATCGATACGTGATCCTTATCAACCGGTCGATGCAAAAGAAGAAGCTCTGGCTGCCGACGAGTCTACCGGTTTTGTATCGCCCAATCCACCGCCGCTTGCGCATGCAGGGCAGTCGTGTCGAAGACGGGCAACGACGAGTCTTCCTGTTTGATCAGGAGCGTGATCTCCGTGCACCCGAGAATCACGGCCTGGGCGCCTCGTGCCGCCATCGCGTCGATCGCATGCTGACAGATGCCGCGCGATGGGGCGTCGATCACGCCGTGGCACAGTTCGTCATAGATGATTCGATGCACCTCGCGTCGTCCATCGGCATCGGGAACGAGCGTATCGAGACCGAACTGCTCGCGTAATCGCCCTGCGTAGAACGGCTGCTCCATCGTGTATCGCGTGCCCAGCAGGCCGACGCGTTCGATGCCTGCCGCGCGCAGCGCGGCCGCCGTCGGATCGGCGATATGCAGGAAAGGCACGTCGATCGCGCGTTCGATGGACTCGTACACGCGATGCATCGTATTCGTCGCGAGTATCACGAGGTCGGCGCCGCCGCGCTCGAGGCGTTGCGCGGCATCGGCCATCTGTTCGCCGAGCGTGTCCCAGGCGCCCGCGCGCTGGTCGGCTTCGATCGAAGCGAAATCCACGGTCAGTATCAGGCTGCGCGCGTTGTGATGGCCGCCGAGCCTCGCCTTCGCGTGACGGTTCAGCAGCCGGTAGTATTCAGCCGACGACTCCCAGCTCATGCCGCCGATCACGCCAATTGTTTTCATCGTCGTTGTGAGCGCCAGTGCGCGTCTTAGTGGTGATCAGCGGCGAGTATAGGCCGCGGCAGCGCCGTCGCAGCGGTACGGATCGGACGCTTTTCGCCGGTACGCCGGGCGAAAAATTTCGTCGTGCGTCGCTTGATTAAACCACTGTGTTTTTGTACAGTATCAACACTTTGAACCCGCCCGATGCCTCGCTGCCGCCCGCGTCGCCTGCTCGCAAAATCATCCATTGCGATTGCGACTGCTTTTACGCGTCGGTCGAAATGCGGGACGATCCATCGCTGCGCGGTCGCCCGCTCGCGGTAGGCGGGCGTCCCGAACAGCGCGGCGTCGTCGCAACGTGCAACTACGAAGCGCGGCGTTTCGGTGTGCATTCAGCGATGTCGTCGGCGCTTGCATTGCGCAAGTGCCCGGATCTGCTGATTTTGCCGACGGCGATGGAGAAGTACCGCGTCGCGTCGCGGCAGATCATGGCGATCTATCGCGATTACACCGCCGATGTCGAACCGTTGTCGCTCGACGAGGCGTATCTCGACGTCACGCGTACCGATCGGTGCAAGGGCAGCGCCACGCTGATGGCCGAAGAAATCCGCGAACGCGTGCGCGAGACGGTGGGCGTCACGGTGTCGGCGGGCGTTGCGCCGAACAAGTTCGTCGCGAAGATCGCGTCGGACTGGAACAAGCCCGACGGCTTGTATGTCGTGCGCCCGTCGGAAGTCGACGCGTTCGTTGGCGCGCTGCCGGTGCGCAAGATTTTTGGCGTGGGCAAGGTCACGGCTGCGAAGCTCGAAAAGCTGGGCCTCACCACGTGCGCGCAGTTGCGCGATTGGCCGCTCGTCGATCTGCATCGGCATTTCGGCGTGTTCGGCAAGCGTCTGTACGAACTGTCGCGCGGCATCGACGACCGCCCGGTGCGCGCGCATCAGGAGCGCAAGTCGATCAGCGTCGAAACCACGTACGTGACCGATCTGCGCACGCTCGATGAATGCACGAACGAACTGCGTGAACTGGCCGGGCAACTCGATGCGCGCATCGAGCGAGCCAGCGCAGCAGCGGCGGTGCGCAAGCTGTTCGTGAAGATTCGCTTTGCCGATTTCCAACGCACGACAGTCGAATGCGTCGGCAATGTCACGCATCTGCCCACGTTACTCGCATTGCTCGAAAAAGGCTTCGCACGGCGCAGCAGGCCGGTGCGGCTGCTCGGCGTTGGCGTCCGGCTGGAGGAGGCTACGCTGGAGAAGCGTGGCCAGTTCGATCTCTTCGATGACGATATCGCCGACGAACCGACCGACTACCTGGACCACGATCCGGCTGACGAAATTCTCGAAGCCGATATGCATTCCGATTCACTGCCCGATACTTGATCCATTCTCGTTATCGGTACGCTCGGGCTGAATCTCTCCCCATGCTTTTTTGCCGCCGATAGAATCGATGAACACCAGAAGCGCAATCGCGTCACTCGCATCGGAGACCGTATGGACCTGATCATTCGTCGCGCTGTATTGCCGCGCAGCGCGGCACGCAGTGTGCAAAGCACAGCACCGGTCGATATCGGCATCGAAGGGGAGCGGATCGTTGCAGTCGAACCGCACATCGGCGCGCAGGCGCGCGAGGAAATCGATGCAGACGGTTCGCTCGTCACGCCACCGTTCGTCGACGCGCACTTCCATATGGACGCGACGTTGTCATACGGCTTGCCGCGCGTCAATGCGTCTGGCACCTTGCTCGAAGGCATTGCGCTATGGGGCGAACTGAAGCCGCAGCTTACGCAGGAGGCGCTCGTCGAGCGCGCGTTGCAGTACTGCGATTGGGCCGTCGCGCGTGGCCTGCTTGCGATCCGCACGCATGTCGATGTTTGCGATGAGCGTCTGCTGGCGGTCGAGGCGTTGCTCGAAGTCAGGCGCCGCGTTGCGCCTTACATGCAGTTGCAACTGGTTGCGTTCCCGCAGGACGGCTTGCTGCGCAGCCCGCGCGCATTCGACAACATGAAGCGCGCGATCGGGCTTGGCGTCGACGTCGTCGGCGGAATCCCGCACTTCGAGCGGACCATGGCCGATGGCGCCGAATCGGTCCGCATGCTGTGCGAGTTCGCCGCGCAACAGGGCTTACGCGTCGACATGCATTGCGACGAGTCCGACGATCCGCTGTCGCGTCATATCGAAACGCTTGCGGCAGAGACGCATCGCGTCGGGCTGCACGGCCGTGTCGCCGGCTCGCATCTGACTTCGATGCATTCGATGGACAACTACTACGTCAGCAAACTGCTGCCGTTGATGCGTGAAGCGGGTGTCGCCGCGATCGCGAATCCGCTGATCAATATCACGCTCCAGGGACGCTCTGATACGTATCCAAAGCGGCGCGGCATGACGCGCGTGCCGGAGATGCTGGCTGCGGGCATCGACGTCGCGTTCGGTCACGACTGCGTGATGGACCCGTGGTACAGCCTCGGCTCGGGCGATATGCTCGAAGTCGCGCATATGGGGCTGCACGTCGCGCAGATGACCGGTCTCGATGCGATGCGCGCATGTTTCGACGCAGTGACGTTCAACGCCGCGCGCATTCTCGGTCTGGACGGCTATGGCATCGCACCGGGTTGCGCCGCGAACTGCGTGATGCTCGACGCGCGTGACGAAGTGGAGGCGATACGCTTGCGTGCCGCGCGTCTTGCGGTGGTGAGTCGCGGCAAGGTGGTGAGCCGCGCTCCGGCGGCGCGTGCGGCACTGGCACTTGAAGGGCGTCCGCAGCAAGTCGATTTCAAACTGTATCGCCGATAAAAAACCGGGGCATTGCAGAACACTGCAATGCCCCGGTTTCCACTGCTCGAACAGTCGTGCCGGGCGTCAGAGCCCGACGCAAACTCGCGGAATCAGCGCGCCGCAGGCTGCTCGGTCATCCCGTTATGACGCAACAGCGCATCGATATTCGGCTCGCGTCCGCGGAACGCCTTGAACGATTCCATCGCGGGCCGGCTGCCGCCCACTTCGAGAATTTCGCGTCGATAGCGCGTGCCGGTATCGGCGTCGAGCACGCTGCTGTCCGACGCTTGCGCGGCTTCTTCGAATGCCGCATACGCATCGGCTGACAGCACTTCCGCCCACTTGTAGCTGTAGTACCCGGCCGCGTAACCGCCCGCGAAGATATGGCTGAACGTATTCGGCCAGCGCGAGAACGACGCCTGTGGAATCACATGGAACTGTTCGTTGATCTCGCGTGCAAGATCGTTCGCGCTCTTGGGACCGGCGGGGTCGAAGTCCACGTGCAGCTTCATGTCGAACATCGAGAACACAATCTGCCGCAGCGTGCCCAAGCCGCTCTGGAAATTTTTCGCGGCGAGCATCTTGTCGAACAGCGCGCGCGGCAGCGATGCGCCGGTATCGACGTGAGACGTCATGTCGTTCAGCACGTCCCATTCCCAGCAGAAGTTTTCCATGAACTGCGACGGCAGTTCGACCGCATCCCACTCGACACCGTTGATGCCCGACACGCCCAGTTCGTCGACGCGCGTCAGCATGTGATGCAGGCCGTGGCCGAACTCGTGGAACAGCGTGATCACTTCGTCGTGCGTGAAGCAGGCGGGCTTGCCGCCGACCGGCGCCGAGAAATTGCAGGTGAGGTAAGCGACGGGCGTCTGCACGGGACCGCGCACCGGCTTGCGGCGCGTGCGTGCATCGTCCATCCATGCGCCGCCGCGCTTGCCTTCGCGCGCATACAGATCGAGATAGAACTGCGCGACGAGCCCGCCATCCGAATTTTCGACGCGGAAGAAGCGTACGTCGGAATGCCACGTCGTCGCCTCGTCGCGCCGGATGCGCACGCCGAACAGCGTCTCGGTGACCTTGAACAGACCCTTGAGCACCGCGTCTTCAGGGAAGTATTGTTTGACCTCGTTTTCCGAGAACGAATAACGCTTCTGCCGCAGCCGTTCCGATGCGAAGGCCATGTCCCACGGTTGCATGTCGGCGAGGCCGAGTTCACTGGCCGCGAATTCGCGCAGCTCCTTCCAGTCCTGCTCCGCATGCGGCCGTGCGCGTTTTGCGAGGTCTTCGAGGAAGGCCATGACCTGCGCCGGCGATTCGGCCATTTTCGGCGCAAGCGACACTTCCGCGAAGTTACGATAGCCGAGCATCTTCGCTTCTTCGGCGCGCAGCTTCAGGTGCTCGGCGATGTTGGCAGTGTTGTCCCAATCCGGGTTGCCGTTGCCGTACTGCGGACCGAGCTCGGACGCGCGCGTCACATACGCGCGGTACATCGCTTCGCGCATCGGCCGGTGCTCCGCGTATTGCATGACCGGAAAGTACGACGGGAAGTGCAGCGTGAGCTTCCAGCCGGTCTTGCCGTCGCGCTCAGCGGCTTCGCGTGCGGCGGCAATCGTGTCTTCGGGCGGACCCGCGAGTTCTTCCGCAGACTCCGCGAGGTACGCGTATGCGTTCGTCGCGTCGAGCACGTGGTCGGAAAACGCCTTCGACAATGCCGCCTGCCGTTCCTGCAATTCCGCGAAACGCGGTTTCTGGTCTTCCGGCAACTCGGCGCCGGACAAACGGAAATCGCGCAGTGCGTTTTCGAGAATCTTTTTGCGCTCGCTGGTCAGCACCGCATAGTCGCCGCTGGTGGCGATCGCCTTGTACTTCTCGTACAGCGCAAGGTTCTGCCCGACGCTCGACCAGAATTCGGTCACGCGCGGCAGGTTTTCGCCATAGACGGCGCGCAGTTCCGGCGTATCCGCAACCGCGTTCAAATGGCCGATCACCCCCCATGCGCGCGACAATGGTTCGGTCGCGCGTTCGACCGGTTCGACGATGTCGGCCCACGACGCCGGTGTCGCTGGTTCGCTCGCACGGTCGACGGCGGCCGTTGCGTTGGCAAGCAGCACGTCGAGCGCGGGCGTCACATGTTCGGGGCGGATCTCGCCGAAACGCGGCAGATCGGTGAAATCGAGGAGCGGATTGTCGGATGTCGATTGGGTAGTGGACATGGTGCTTCCTGTCTGTCGCGTGATGTTGAAGAGGCTCAAACCTTGACGCTTGCAGGGCGCAGTCGCGCCCCGTTATTCGACTATGGGGGCGACGCCTGCCGTTTCCAGTCCGCGGCTGCCGGACAGTAGCAGAAAGATTCGAAAGCGCGACGAGCGGGCACGGGGCGCCTCCGGACCAAGCTCAAGGATACGCATATTTGCACTGCAACGTGACGGAACGGCCTCGATCCTGCGTGCGCTGCTGCACGATGCCGCGGTGAATGGCATGGCGATATCCGCGTGCGCGGCGCAGGCTGGCTGGGGCCGTGCGAGCCTTGCGAGGCGCCGCGACGCATGCGCATCGAGGCGCCCGCCCGCATTGGCGCTAGTGCTTGCCCGCCGCGCGCTCGGCTGCTTCGATCGTATTGACGAGCAGCATCGTGATCGTCATCGGCCCGACGCCGCCCGGCACCGGCGTCAGATAGCCGGCCACTTCCTTGACGCCGGCAAAATCGACGTCGCCGCAGAGCTTGCCCGCGTCATCGCGATTCATGCCGACGTCGATCACGGCTGCGCCCGGCTTCACCATATCGGCGGTCAGAATATTGCGGATGCCGGTCGCGACGACCACGACATCGGCTTCACGCGTATGCGCGCCGATATCGCGCGTCTTGCTGTGGCAGATCGTCACGGTGGCGCCGGCGTCGAGCAGCAAAAGCGCCATCGGCTTGCCGACGATATTCGAGCGGCCGATCACGACCGCATTCGCGCCCTTCAGCGAAATGCCATACGCGTCGAACATTTTCATGATGCCGTATGGCGTGCACGGCCTGAACAGCGGTTTGCCCGTCATCAGCGCGCCCGCGTTCGCGACATGAAAACCGTCGACGTCTTTTTCCGGCGCGATCGCTTCGATCACCTTGTGGCTGTCGATATGCGAGGGCAACGGCAGTTGCACGAGAATGCCGTGAATCTTCGCGTCGCGGTTCAGTTCGTCGATGCGCGCGAGCAGGTCGGCTTCGGACATCGTCGACGGATAGCGGTCGTACGACGAGTGAAAACCATTGTCCTGGCAAGCCTTCACCTTGTTGCGAACATAGACCTCGCTGGCCGGATTGTCGCCGACGAGCACGACCGCGAGGCCCGGTTGATGGCCTCGCGCGGTCAGCGCGGCGGCGCGCGATGCGACGTCGGCGCGCAGAGTCTTCGAAAGGGCGGTGCCGTCGATCAGGGTGGCTGTCATGGTCGGTTGGGAATGGGCAGTTTGGAAAGCGGGTGCGGCTGATGGGCCGACTCGGCCAACCGGCGCTTGCGGCCGCGAGCGAGGCGCATCGTGTGATTCGCGCGCGGCGCGTCGATGCTTGCCGCGGCCGGCCGCCATCGTCGTCACATTGTCGACATGGGGATGAATGCCTGAACCCGTCGCTGGCGGCATCGCCTGACGACATTGCGAAAGAGCGCCGAAGCAGTCGCACGAAAAACATACGCGGCGCAGAAAAACTGCGCCACTGCGCCGCGATCTTTATTTCGCCATTATACCGTCGCTGCTCCATGCCGCCCTGTGGACGGCGCTCGAGGCGCCGCTCAACGAACGTCGACGCGCGTTCAGGGCTGCGCCGGCTGCCACGACGGATCGGGATCGTACGTGCGGATCGCTTCGACCGCACTCGCCGTGCGCGGTCCGAGATCCTTCTGGTACACCTGTCCGTCCTGATTGACGATAAAGCTCATCACGCCGGTCTTGCCATACTCGGCGGGCCACGCAATGAGCGCGAAGCCCTTCTTCAGCACACCGTCCTGCAGATAGCTCTGCGCACCGCCTTTCGCATGCGCGCCCTGGGCGCTGAGAATGCGGAAGTGGTAACCGTGATAAGCCTCGCCCGGGGCGATATGCCGCTGCATCGTGGCGGCGAGCGGACCAAGCGGGCTTTCCGTTTCGCCGGGCGCCGTGTCCCAGTACAACCCGTCGTGCCGGCCGGGCGAGCTGATGAACTTCTGCGCGTAGTGCTGCGTGAGATTGCGGTAGTCGTTCTGCGCGTCGACGTAGGCGAGCGACGTCAGGATCGCCGAGCGCTCGTCGCGGCCGATCCGGCGCGTGAGCATTTCGTCGGTTGCGGCGGGCGTGTTGAAGCGCCAGCCGCCGGCGACTTTCTCGAGCGGAATCGGCAGCGTCCAGCCGCTGTCGCCGACTTCGACGTGCGCGCTCGGGCGGCCGTTGCGCGAGGCCGGATCGGCGACGATCCTGTGGCCTTTCGCCCACTGGCCGAGAAACGCGTAGACATCGTCTTCGCCGATGTCGGTGGTCGGAATGAAGCGCGGATAGTTATTGCCGAGCACATGCTTCATCGCCGTGTGATCGTTCGTCGCGAGTGCATTGGCGAATGCCTCGGCCGCTGCTTCAGCGGTCGGATAAACGGCCTGTGCACGCACGGCAGGCGAGAGGCACAGCAGTGCGGTCGCGACGATCAGCGTGGCGGCCGCGCCGCGCGCGACATATGCAACGGCGTGACGGTGCGATGCCGCGCGAGGCTCGAGGCTCGATGCGCGTTGCGGACGTGATATGGGAGAGCGGGTCATATTGGGCTCCTTGTCGAATGATCAGCGGCCGCGGCCGAAGTGGCGTCCACCGCCGCCTCCGAATCCGCCTTGCCTTCCACCGCCCTGCATCCCGCCGCCCCCTTCGAAGCCGCCACGCTGCGCGCCGCCGCCCTGGAAGCCGCGTTCACCGCCGCCATTCGCGCCGGGCCGATTCGCATTGGCCTGCTGACCCGCGCCGCCAGCGCCCATGCGTGCGCCGCTGTTGTTCGCGAGCGATGCGCGGCTTGCCTGCCCGCGTTGCATGTCCGAGCGCGCGGTGCCCGCGTCGCCGGCTCCGCGCAGCGCGTTGTCGCGATTCAGGTTCTGCGCGCTGTTGCGAATGTTGCCGGTGTTCTCGCCGCCGCTGCGGATGTTGTTGACGCGTTGGCTCGCCGTTCCGCTGAGGTTCTGTCCAGTGCGGTTCTGTAATGTCTGCTCGGCCTGCTGGCGCGATGCGTCGCGGCCGCGATAGGCATCGCGCTGCTCGGCCAGATTCGAGTTGTTGAGGTTCGCGCTGTTGAAATTCGCGCTGCGGTTGATATTCGCGTTCGTACGATTGATGCTTTCGTTGCGATTCCAGTTCGCCGTCGTCGTGTTTGCGTTGATCCGGTTATTGACGTTGATGTTGTTGTACCGATTGACGTTGATGTTCACGTCATGGTTGTTCCAGTTGAAACCGCCCCAAAGCGAATTCGCGACCGCGACGCCGGCGCCGAACGCGAGGCCCGTCGCGAAGCCCGTGGCGATCGCGTAGCCGGGCGGTGGCGGCACGTACACGGGCGGATAGGCAGGATAGGGCCACGCGCCGTAGACGACGGTCGGGTTATACGTCGGTACGTAGACCACTTGCGGATTGGCCGGCACGATCTGAATCGTGCTTTGCTCGACGATCACCTTCTGCTGCTCGGTTGTTTTCAGATTGCCCGCTTGCTGCGCCTGTTTGCGCAGGCGCTGCACCGAATCCATCACATCGTTCGGCTGTGCGAGAAACGCATTGCCGAGTTGCGTGACCCAGTCGGGTTTCGATGCCATCGTCGCGAGCACCTGAGGGAATGCAACGAGCGATTGCACGCTCGGGTCCCACGGTTCCGACGCGACCGCCTTGACGGCGTTGTCGCCATGTTCCTGCGAATTGGCCTTCGACCATTGCTCCGCATCCTGAATCTGCTGCGGGAAGGTGGCGGCCATCAACACCTGGGCGAGCAGTGCGTCGGGGTAGAGCGCGATCGGCGCAGTCAGCGAATCGAGTTGCTGGTTCGAGATTTTTGCCGCCGTTTGCGCAAGCGCAGCGCCGGATATCGCAATGCCGGCGATGCCGGTCATGAGCGGTGCGCCGGTGAGCGCGGCGCACATGAGCAGTTCACATTGACGTGTTCGGGAACGTTTCATGTTCATGTCCTCCTTGCGTGATCACGAAGAAGCGGACGTTGAAGCGGAAAGCGACGCTGCGTAAAGGAGCCGGATGCTGCTGAGCCAGATGCTGCTGAGCGAGGTGCTGCGGCGTGATGCCGGTCGATCATGAGGCATTCCTGACGATGAGGGAACATTTAAAAGTAGGGCCCAAAGGCAGCACTGTCAATGAATACGGCACCATGTTTTACGTTCCGCGTGTCCAATTGCAGCAGCGTTCGTTCATGCTGCTCGTATCCATTGCGCATCTGTCAAACAACGTGTCGATGCGATGCGCACTATGTTTGGATAGCTAATGAATTGGCGCGCATGCGATGAAAGGAGACGGCGCAAAAGAAAAGCGGGCCTATGGCCCGCTTCGTTACCGCGAAAAAGTATGAAACGACTAACGCATCGGCATGCGTTACTGCGCCTGCTGCGGCTTGTTCGACAGCGCGAGGCGCAGCAGATCCGCGACGGTATTCACATTGAGCTTTTCCATGATGTTCGCCCGGTGCGCTTCGACCGTCTTGATGCTGATGCCGAGATCGTCGGCGATCTGCTTGTTGAGGCGCCCGGCGATAATCCGCTCGAGCACCTGATGCTCGCGCGCGGTGAGCTTGCCGAGGCGCTCCGCCGCCGCGCGCTGCTGCTGTACGCTGGTGCTTTCGCTACGCGCCTTGTCGAGCATCCGCTCGACGAGCTTGCGCAGTTCCGCTTCGTCGAACGGTTTCTCGATGAAGTCCATCGCGCCTTTTTTCATTGTCGAGACGGCCATCGGCACGTCGCCATGACCCGTCACGAAGATGATCGGCAGCAACGTGTTGTCTGCGATCAGCCGCTCCTGCAGTTCAAGCCCGCTCATGCCCGACATCCGCACGTCGAGAATCAGACACGCGATTTGCCCCGGGTGCTGGTGCGGCTGCCACGCCTCGATAAACTGTTCGGCGCTCGAAAAACACTGCACGCGATAACCGTTCGCTTCCAGCAGCCAGCGCAGCGAGTCTCGCACCGCCTCGTCGTCGTCGACGACAAACACGGTTTCCTGTGTGGTGACTGGGGTGTTCATAGCTCTCCCGTAACGGTTTGTGGTGTCGGCGCCTCGTGCCCGCCGTTGCTCGGGCCGTCGGGTTCGCCGATGGGCAGACTGCAGTGGAAAGTGGCACCGGTGATGTGGCCGTCCGCTTCGACGTTGTTCACCACCCACAGGCGACCGCGGTGAGACTCGATAATCGACCGGCAGATATTGAGGCCCATGCCCATGCCGTCCGACTTCGTGCTGTAAAACGGTTCGAACAGATGTTCGGCGGTCGCTTCGTCGACGCCGGGACCCTGGTCGACGACGCTGATGCACACATTGCCCGCCTCGAGCCGCGCGATCACGCGAATCACGGGATCGACGGCATCGGGCCGCGCATCGTGCATCGCCTCGGCGCCGTTCTTCAGCAGGTTTACGAGCACCTGCTCGATCAGCACCGGATCGACATAGATGACAGGCAGTCGCGAGCGGATATCGGTGACGATGCGAATGCGGCGCTTGCGTGCCTCGAGTTCGGCCAGCCCGACCGCATCCGCGACGATATCGGCGACGCGGGTCGCCTGGCGCTTCGGTTCGCTGCGTTTCACGAATTCACGGATCCGCTTGATGATCATGCCGGCCCGCACGGCCTGCTGCGCCGTCTTTTCGAGCACCGGCAGCAGATTGTCGGGAGTTGTCCGCCCAGATTTAACCAGCGCAACCGCGCCAGAGCAATAGTTGTTGATCGCGGCGAGCGGCTGGTTCAACTCGTGCGCGAGCGACGACGCCATTTCGCCCATCGTCATCAGGCGGCTCGTGAACTGCAGTTTCTCGTCCTGCTGGCGCGCGAGTTCCTGCGCCTGCTTGCGCGTGGTGATGTCGGTGGCAATCTGCATCTGCGCAAGGTGGCCGTCGACCCACTGAATGTACTGGCGCCGCACTTCGAACCACTTCTGTATGCCTTGCACATACACTTCCTGCGCATCGGCCGTGCTTTCGGTCAGCGCGGCGGCGGGCAGCCCCGCGTAGGTGTCGACCATGTCGATCGAATCGGACGACGCCTGCGAACTGTCGAAACCGCCACCGCCGGCCAGCTCGAGGTGGCCGTCGGGGCGAATGCCGAACAGGTGCCGGTAATAGCGGTTCGCGAACAGCAGTTCGGCTTCGTCGGCGGCGAGCACGGACACCGCGGCGTCGAGGCTTTCGAGGACCGTCGTGAAGCGTTCGTGCGCGGCGGCCAGTTCCTCGCGCGCGCGCTTCGGCTCGGTGATGTCGGTCATCGACGACATCCAGCCGGTTTGCCGCCCCGAGCTGTCGATCAGCGGCGAGACGTACAGCCGTGCATGAAACAGCGATCCGTCCTTGCGCCGCACGCGCAATTCGAAACCCGACGACGGCGCCTTGCCGCGCAAGGTCATGTCGAGCTGCCGCTGCATCTCAGGATACGAATCGCGCGGCCAGTACGGGAATGGCGCGGTCTTGCCGACCAGATCGATTTCGTCCCAGCCCGTCATGCGGCAGAACGCCGGATTCACGTGCGTGATGCGGCCGTGCATGTCGAGCACGCGCATGCCTATCAGCACAGAGTTCTCCATTGCGCGCCGGAAGAACGCTTCCGCGTACAGCGCCTGTTGCGCCTCGAAGCGCTGCCGCGTGTGTTTCCACAAGCTCCACAGGCTCCACAACACGAAGCACGACAGGCCCGCGACGAGCCACACGAGCGTGTTGTTCGTGAAGTTCGTCATCTGCGGGTAGGCGTAGACGCGCACCGAGATGCCCTGGCCCGGCGGATCGAGCGGCAGATCGTAGTACGCGTCGCGCGGCAGGCGCGGGCGCGTCGAGGTGGTGGCGAGCTCGCGGTTGTTGACGTCGATGATCGAGATCTTGTACTTCGCGGACAGCTCCGGCGGGATGTCGCGCTTCAACATGCCTTCGACCGAGAACACCGCGGCGATGCTGCCGAGAAACTCGCGGTCGCGGTAAACAGGCGTCTGCAGCGTGATATAGCCGTTGCCGAGATCGTCGTAGAGCAGCGGCGAATACACCTGCCGGCGCGTCGTGCGTGCTTCGTTGAACGCGGCTTTGACGGCCTCTTCCATCTGTTGCTCGTTCGGTTTGGCGAGGCGCTGGCCGAGCACCGGCAGCGGCGTGTTGGGCCAGCGCGGCTGCGACTCGGATGTGTACCAGTTCATGTAGAGGATCTCGGGATGCCCCTGCATGATGTCGGCGGTGGAAACCTGGAACGAGTGCGGGTCCGCGCGACCCGTGACGAGATCGCGCGCGAGCGCCTGAATCTGCTCCTGCGCGCCCGTCATCGACAGGCGGATCTGCTGCTGTGCCCACGCCACGTTGCGATAGAGCGTGTCTTCCTGCTGCTGTTGCTCGCGCCGGTTGAGACTCCACAAAATGAGGCTCATCACCACGAGGAACACGAGGATCGACAGCAGCGGCGTCAGCAAATAGGAATTCGACCACCACGGTCCGTGGTGCCAGCGGGACGGCGACGTATCCGCCGGCGAACCGGACGGCCGCGCCGAGCGTGCGAAAAGCCGATCGGTCAACATGGACCGCATTGTAGCGCAGCAGGTCCGTGCGAAATCGCGCAGAAAAGCGGCGAAAGTCACATTAACGGGAGCAAACTAGTCCACGTACCGGCAGATGGGCAGTCAAATCAGGGTGCGCCGCAACAATTTTCCGCATTATGAGAAAGCATCTCGCAATTCGAAAATTTTGTTGCGTGGACCTCGTGGGCATCATTAAAATCGGCCGAAACTGCCGCGGCCGTGCCTCGTCCGCGTCGTCCACTCACACGAGCGTTCCTCTATATCCAGGAGACGAGCATGTCCGCTGTACCCGATGAAGTACTGAAATATGTCGCTGCCTCGCAAGACGACAACGATCCGCAAGAAACGGCTGAATGGCTCGAAGCGCTCGATGGCGTGATTTCTGCTGTGGGCCCGAACCGTGCTCACTACCTGATCGAAAAGCAGATCGAATTCAAGTCGGATCGTAGCCATGTCGTTCTGTGAGCCAAGGAGTTGGTAGAATGTTTTGTCTTCCTAAGACCGCTTG
>NZ_JAVHZD010000054.1:0-31558 GCF_031119615.1 Paraburkholderia sp. SARCC-3016
CACGGCACGCGTTTCGACTGCGGCAGCAAGCTCGGTTACCTGAAGGCGACCGTCGAGTTCGCGCTGCGTCATCCGGAGCTCGCGGGCGATTTTCGCGCCTATCTCGACGAACGCGAAAGCGTCGTCGCGACGATCGACTAGCAGCCGGTTCAGGTGGCATCGGAGAGACGATGGACTCGAGCCGGAATCCCATGCGCGTAGGGCTTCGTCTGTGGGGCTTCTACGACTTCGAGGTCGAGGGCTGGCTTCAGGACCTTCCCGGTTCCGGAGGTCAAGCCTCGTGGGAAATCGCACGGCATCGCGACGGCGAGGGGTTCGACATGATGATCCATCTCGTCAGATCGACGTCCGCGTCGTGCGGACCGTTCTGCTGGAACTGCGTTGGCGCCGATCGGGCGATGCAGCGGTCGATCGGCAGCCCGACGACGCACCTTGCGCTTTTCTTTGGCGACGTGCGTCGTTTGCCTGCGCATCGATCTGGCCTATGGATGTTGCTCGACGGATGCAGCGAACAGGTGGCGTTGCATACGGTGGCGGAAAACGTCGTCATTCCATTGGTTTCGCATGCCCGACGGGCGAAAAGAGCGCGGCGTGCGATGGCGTTGCTGACACACGAATAATCGCTTCCCGACTTTGGCCGCCATCTTTCCCCCGTCCTAGGCTGGCCAAATGTTTTGCCCTTCATGACGTTGAGTCATGAAGGGCTTTTTTTTGCCGACACCGATCTCGCAAGCAGGGATGCAGGCAGATCGAGATAGCGGATGAGCCACCTTTGCCAATTCCGCCAACCCTTTGTCCCGATCGGACGGAACGGAATTGGACGGCGATTGCCGCGAATATGATTCGCCTCGAAGCAAGGGACGCAAGTTGGCGTGAATGACGCGATGCGAAAAGGAATGCGATGCGAGAGACGGGCGATCAGATTGCAAAGGATGTCATCGGCGGGGGCGTACGCAGGTCGCTGTTCATGGTCCCGATATGCGCGGTTTCCGTCGTGCTCGCTTCGTGCGCGGCGGCGCCCGGTCAGAAGATGACCCAGCCTGCGACCATTGACGTTGCTCACGATGCAGAAGGGATACCGCAAACCGCTCCGGTGCCGATCGTGAACATAGATACTGCGCTGATCGCACAACAGCGTGCGCTCAAGGTCGAGGACGGCGAACGCGCTGCCCGCGATCTGTCTACCGCGCCGGCACCGTATCTGGTCGGGCCTGCCGACGTGCTGCAGATCACCGTTTGGGACCATCCCGAACTCGCGATTGCGCAAGGCGCGCCGGGCCAGACTACGACTCGGACAGCGGACCCGGTCCCCGGCTTTGTCGTGGACCAGGACGGCAACCTTCAGTTTCCGTTTGCCGGCACCTTGCACGTAGCCGGACTGACGCCGGCGCAGATCCAGGAAAAGCTGCGAGCGGCATTGGTCAAGCCCTTCGAAAAACCGCAGGTCACGGTTCGTATTGCGTCGTTTCGTGCGAAGCAGGTCTTTATCGAAGGTGAGGTTCGAACGCCTGGCGTACAGCCTTTGAACGACGTTCCGATGACGCTTTACGACGCGATCGGCAGGGCCGGCGGGTTCGCGGCCACAGCCGATCAGAGCCGCCTGCTGCTCGTGCGCAACGGCAAGTCGTATCGGATCGATATGACGTCGATGTTCGAGAGCGGGTTCAACCCGGCGCAGATCGTCTTGCATAACGGCGACCTTTTGCGTGTGAAGGCGCGCGACGACAGCGGCGTGTACGTGATGGGCGAAGTGACGAAGCCGTCCACCGCGGTGCCGATGCGCGATGGAAAGCTGACGCTGAGCGACGCGCTGTCACAGGCCGGCAGTTTCAACAGCGCGTCGGCAGACCCGGCCCAGGTGTACGTGATCCGCGACGCAACGACGACGCGTCCGCAGGTCTATCACCTCGACGCGAAATCGCCGGTCGCAATGGTTCTGGCGGATCAGTTTCCGCTGGCGCCTCACGACGTCGTGTACGTCGATGGAAACGGCCTTGTTCGCTTCAGCCGCGTGCTGAATCTGTTATTGCCCGCCGTGAACGCGGGACTCACCGGGGTGATCGTCGGGAAATGATGAACAGGATTCTTGTGGTCTGCGTGGGCAACATCTGCCGCAGCCCGATGGCCGAGTACGTATTGCGCGGCCGGCTTGGCGGAATCGCGGTTGCGTCGGCAGGTCTCGATGCGCTGGAGGGATATGCGGCCGATCCCGACGCGGTCCGCGTGTCCGCCGAGCGCGGACTCGATATCACGCCGCATCGTGCACGCCGGGTCAATATGGCGCTCGTGAACGAGGCCGAGTTGATCCTGACGATGGAAGCGGCGCATACGCGCGAACTGGTTCGCCGGTATCCGACCTCTCATGGAAAAGTGTTCCGTCTGGGCGAAGCCGAAGATTTCGACGTGCCCGATCCCTATCGGAAACCGATCGACCGGTTTCACGATTCGTTCGGTTTGATCGTTCGCGGTGTCGATGCATGGACTTCGCGTATCAAGGCGCTCGCTTAGACGGATGTCAAAAACGATGAGCAATAAAATCGACAACACGACGGTCGACCTCAGCGAAGGCGATACCGACTTCGTCCGGTATATGGATGTCCTGATCGGCAGACGGTGGACCGTTGCCGCGATCTGCCTGATCGTGCTGATCCTCGGGACCGCCTATGCATTTCTCGCCCGGCCGCGCTACGAAGCCAACATCATGGTTCAGGTGGAAGAGGACAACCCCACCAGCGCAGGCTCCCTGCTCAACGACGTGTCGTCACTGTTCGATGTGAAGACCCAGGCTGAGGGCGAAATCGAAATTCTGCAGTCGCGCGCGGTTGTCGGTCAGGCCGTACAGGATCTCAAGCTTTATATCGAGGCCGCGCCGCGCTATTTCCCGCTGTTCGGCTGGCTGATCGCCAGGCATTCGAAACATCTGACGACGCCGGGTCTATTGGGTTTCGGCGGATTTTGCTGGGGCGTCGAGTCGATCAAGGTCGATACGTTCGACGTACCGGATGATCTGAAGGGCGAGCGATTCAAGCTCACGCTGCTCGATGGCGGCCGATTCCGCTTGACCGAATCGGATCTGGACACGCCGATCGAAGGCACGATCGGTCACATGGTGGTCTCCGATCAGAGCGTGGGACAGATTCGCCTGCGGGTCTCGTCGGTCAACGGCGAGCCTGGCGCGGCGTTCACTCTGATCCGGAATTCGGAGCTCAAGACTTTAGCCGAGCTGCAGAAGCAATTGACGGTCGAACAAAAGGGCAAGCAGAGCGACATCATCGTGGCATCGCTTCGCGGCAGTAACCCGGAAAAGACGGCGAGAATCCTCAATTCGATCGGATTCGCTTATGTCGCGCAAAACATCAAGCGCAAATCAGCCGAAGCGGACAAGTCCGCCGCTTTCCTCGAAGGTCTGTTGCCGAACCTCAAAGGCGATCTGGAGAAGGCCGAAAAGCGCTACAACGATTACCGGAACCGGCACGGCACCTACGACCTGGGCCTCGAGGCGCAGAGCCTGCTGCAGGAGACCGTTGCATGGCAGACCACGCTGCTGACGCTACAACAAAAACGTTCTGAACTGACCGGCACCTTTTCGCCCGATTATCCGTCCGTGCGAGCGATCGACCGGCAAATCGACGACATGCAGCAACGGCTCAAAGGCGTCGACGGTCGCATGAAGCTTCTGCCGGATCTGGAGCAGGGAACGGTCGCGTTGCTGCGAGACGTGCAGGTCGATACCGATATCTACCTCGGCGCACTCAGCAACCTGCAACAGCTGAGGCTCGTGTCGGCCGGCAAGGTCGGAAACGTGCGTCTCGTCGATCATGCGCGTGTGCCCGAAGAGCCCGTGCAACCGAAAAAGCCGCTCGTCATCGCCTTGTCGCTCATGGGCGGATGGATGCTCGGCGTTTGTGGCGCATTCGGCCGCGAGCACCTGTACGGAGGCGTGACCGATGCTCAGGACATCGAACGCTACGCGAGGCTCAGCGTCTACGGCGCCATTCCGTACTCGCAGCAACAGCGATCTCTCGACGATGCACTGCGTTCGCACAGCCGCGGTCTCTCTCTGCTTGCAAGCCGGGATCGGGCGGATCCATCCATCGAGAGTCTGCGCAGCTTGCGAACCGCCCTGACGTTCGCGATGCTGGAAGCGCGCAACAACCGCCTGCTTCTGACGGGGCCTGGACCGAGTGTGGGCAAGTCGTTTGTCGCGTCGAACCTGGCGGCGATCATCGGTGGCTCCGACAAGCGAGTGCTGCTGATCGATGCGGACATGCGGCGCGGCCACCTGCATAAGTACTTCGGTATCGCCCGGGGCCGCGGGCTGTCGAACATTCTCTCTAACCAGGCATCGTTCGACGACGTGATCAATCGCGGCGTGTCGCCAGGGCTCGACCTTGTCACCACCGGCAGCATTCCGCCGAACCCGTCGGAACTGCTGATGAGTAAGGGCATGGTTCGACTCCTCGAACGTGTCGGCGACATGTACGACCTCGTTGTCATCGACGCGCCGCCGGTCCTCGCAGTGGCAGACGCCAGCATTCTTGCAGGAAGCATGGGAACCACGTTCCTTGTAGCCCGGTTCCAGAAGACGGTGATAGGCGAGCTGACTGAAAGCGCGAAACAGCTCGAACGCGCAAACGCATCGCTAAAGGGCGTGATCTTTAACGCGGTCGATGCGCGCGCTTTCGGCTATCGCTCGAAGTACGGCTCATACCGGTATATCGCGTATCGCTACGAGCGGGCCAGAACCGCCGAGTGAGCGAGGCCGGGTGTTCCGGCTTTTTTGAAGTGAGTGAGGGATTTAGCGGAAGCACATCGCAGGTTGTGAAAAGAAGCGGGTCCGTGCGGAGCTGACGCACGGTACGGCACAAATATCTGAAGCGGGGCGTGACATGAAAATCGTTCATGTAGTCGAGACCTGGATTGGCGGAATCGCCAGCTACGTGCGTGCATTGATGATCGAGCAGCGAAACCTCGGGCACGAGGTTTCGCTGCTCTGCGATCCGATGAATGTCACGCAGGTTCAGGTGGGTATCGCGGACGTGGCGGTGCTTCATTATCGATCCAGCCGCAATCCGCTGCTGTTTCCGGTCGTCGCCCGGAAGCTGAAGCAGCTGATCGACGACATCGACGCGGACGTGATTCATTGCCACAGCACCTATCCGGGCGTTTACGTGCGCCTGGGCCGATATCGGGACACGAAGCGCGTGCTGTACACGCCGCACGCGTGGTCATTCATGAAGCGGGACACGCCAGCGGCGATCCGGCATCTCTTCGCATCGGTCGAGCGAGCGCTGTCGAAGCGATGCACGAGGATTCTGTGCATGTCGTTCGACGAAGTGCGCGCTGCCCGACGCTACCGCATTCCGCTAGAAAAAATCGATCTCGTGTACACCGGCATTTCGGCCGAAGCGGCTGTCGAGCGTGGCACCGGGCAGGCGGTAACGCAGGATGCCGGCATGTCGATTCAGGTCGGCTATTTCGGCAGGCTCGACTATCAAAAGGGATTCGATATTCTTCTTGGCGCCATACCGCGTCTGAAGGACGGCTTGCACGTGCACATATTCGGCACGGCGGTTCGTGGAGGCGTGAATCTGCGTGCCGACGATCCGTGTGTCACATACCACGGTTGGGTGGGTCCGGAAGAGACCAGCCGGGCGATGAAGCAGATGGACGTGATCGTGGTGCCCTCGCGTTGGGAGGGCATGGCGCTCGTTCCGATCGAGGCGATGCGTGCGGGGAAGGTGCTGGTTGTCTCCAATGAAGGTTCGTTGCCGGAGCAGGTGATTCATGGCTACAACGGCCTGATGTTGCGCGAGCTGACCAGCGAATGCCTGGCCGGGCAGCTCAACGCATTGTCGCTTGAAGAATGCCGTCGGATGGGCGCCAATGCGCGCCATGTATTCGATCACGCGTTTCGCGCCGATCGCTTTTTCAGATCGATGATGAGCTGCTATGAGAGCGCATGACGTGTTTCTGCTGCACGCCTATAGCCCGCGTAACAGCGGCGACGGATTGCTCGTGAAGTTGAGCCTCGAGGCCATCCGCGCGGCCGGAATACATCGGCGCGTGACGGTGGTGTGTCTCGACAAGGCGGCCTTCGCGAACTACCTCGACGATCCCGACGTCGAGCTGATTTCGCTTGCGGAGTTTGTTCTGAGGACCGCCGTTCGCGTGGTCTCGCGACGTCCTGCGATATTTTTCGGCGTCGGCGGCGGATATCTTCGCTCCGGAAATCGTGCTGAAGGATGGAAGGCACTGATCGCGCATGGCACGCAAATTCTTTGTGCCGCAATCAGTGCGGGAAGCCGGACCATTTATTTGCCGCAAAGCGTTGGACCATTCAATGGCCTGCCCGGCTTCCTTCTGAAACGGTTGATCCGACGTTGCGTCGGAACGATATTTCTGCGCGACGACAAGAGTAATCAGGAACTGCGGCACTGGCGCGGCATCAGGATCGGGGACCTCGTGGTGCTCGAGATCGCAAGGCGGGTGCAGTTGACGGTGGTGCAACCCGCAATAGACCGGCAGAAGGTGTATTTCGTGTTTCGTGACCTGAGCGGCAAGCCATACTCGGACGCTTATCTGCGAAACGTCAAACGACTGGCGCAGCTGATTCCGGACGCGGAATTCGTTTTGCAGAGCTCCGGACGCGGCAATAGCGACGACGAGTTCTACCGTCGTGTTTTCGGTATCGAGTGCCGCACGTCATTGCGCGAGGCCCTGCAACAGCGCGACGCGATCGTCGTTTCGGTGCGCCTCCACGGAAGTCTGGAAAGCGTGCTGGCGGGCGTGCCGAGCATCCATCTGTCTTACGAGCGAAAGGGCGTCGCCGCGTATCGCGATCTGGGCCTCGACGAATACGTCTTTCATGCCAGTGACTTCGATCCGGCTGCAATAGCGACGCTGGTCGAGCAGTTGCGAACCGTGCCGCATCTGTTCTGGCATCGTTTGAACACGGCATCGGCGAACCGCTACGACGAATTGCTGGAGTACATCAGGAATGAAACGCGACACTTCGATCACGCTGCTGATGGACGGAAATTTCTCGCGAGTCGGGACAGAAGTTTATAGCCCGCACATGGGCTTCGAGAAATTCGCGGCCCGTTTTACGCAGAGTTTCGACGAGGTGCGTATCGCCGCGCGCTCGTTTCCGGTAGCAAGGGCGATCGGTACGCGTGTGACCGGCGAGCGCACATCGTTCCTCGATCTCGGCGCCCATCGGGGTGTCGCTGCGTTGCTGGCCGGCATTCCGCGTCTCATCGCGCGCCTCAGCCGGACTGTCGCGGACGCCGACGTCCTGCTGATTCGCTTTCCCGGGAACATCGCGCTACTGGCGATGCTTATTTGCCGGTGGCGCGGCAAACGATTTTCGACGGAGATCGTGGCCGATCCGGCCGATTATTTCAGCGACGCGGCATCGCGGCACCCGCTGCGGCGGATCGCGCGCGCGGTGCATTGCTGGGCAACGCGATATGCCGCGACGCACGCCGAGACCGTTCGGTACGTCACTGCCTACACGCTGCAACTCGAGTATCCGGCGCATGACATACGAGGCGTCTTCGGCTTCAGCGACGTCTATCTGCCCGATTCGATGTTCGATCAGGAGGCCGCCCCGGCGAACCATCCGCAAGACAGCTTCGGGATCGTCAACGTGGCGATGATGCACAACGAAAGCAAAGGCCATACGGTGCTGATTCACGCGATAGCCCGGCTTCGCGCGCGTGGGCTCAATGTGCATGCGACCTTGATCGGAGATGGCTCGCTGCGCGAGAAATTCGTCAGGGAGGCGAAACAGGCCGGCGTTGACGGCGCCGTTCATTTCGCGGGGTCGATGGGCGGCGAGGAAGTGCGAGCGGCGGTCGCGCGGCATTCGCTTTTTGTGTTGCCGTCCTTTCAGGAGGGCATGCCGCGCGCCATGCTCGAAGCTATGGCACTCGGCGTGCCGGTTATCGCGACTCAGGTCGGCGGCATTGCCGAGGTGCTCGAAGTCAACGAGCTCGTCACGCCCGGTGACGTCGCGGGCCTGTGCGATCGCATCGAACGTCTCGTGAAAAATCCGGCGTTCCGTAGAAGCGAGGCGCAACGGCACCGCTCGATCGCCAGAAGGTTCCAGTTTTCGACGTTACAGTCGCACTATCTGACCTACTGCGCGGAGCTCAAGGCGAGGAGTGTCACGTGAAGAAGGACTTCCTTTACGTGGTGCTGGCCTCCGCGCTTCCCGCACTCGGCAACTTCGTGGCCGTCGCATTGGCCTTGCGTCACCTGGACCCGGATTGGCTCGGACGATCGTACGCATTGCTCGCGTTTTTCTATATTGCCATCGATCTTTTCAATTTCGGTTCCCCGCGCATCTTCACGATCGATCGCGTCCGGTCAAAAGTCTCGACGCTCATCTTTCTCGATGTCGCGAGTGCGGTGGGTTCGACGATCGTCTTTGCGTCGATTACGCATTTCATCGCGCAAAGGGGTCTCGTTGCCGAACCGCGTTTCGCATGCAGCCTTCTGATCGCGCCGGCATGCTTCGGACTCTCGCATTTTTCACTCGGCGTGCTGCGGCTTTACGGACGTAGTGCGGTCGTGTGCGCGGTGTCGACCGTGTCGGCGCTCAGCCGTGTCGCGGTAGTGTGGCTGATCGTCGCGAGACCCGGTCTTCAGCCGATGCTTCCCGACCTGTTGCTGCTGGTGGAGGCGGGATACGGCGCGATGCTGCTGCTGACTTATCTTATTACCGTTGTTTCCGGCGATACGTACGTGGGCGAATTCGACGCTTCGCCGGCCGGCGCCCGAAAATTCAATCCGTGGACATTCGGCTACCTTGCTTTCCTCAAGGAACATCGCAAGGAGATCCTGGGAAGCTGGTATTCGAATGCGGTCTTTTCCGGCGCCAAGCATGCGGACATCATGCTTGTCACATTGGTGCTGGGGCCATCGGCCGCCGCACTGTATCGCGGTGTCAAGAGCGTCCACAATCTTGCGTTCAATAGCGGCCAGGCGTTCGCCCTCGTCGTTGCGAGCAGGCTTGGCGGTGCGATGTCGTCGTTACGGACGGTGCGGCGCGCGCCGTTCGCATTGGGAGCCGTCGGCGGCGTTGCATTGGTCGTGTGGGCCAGTTGGGTCGCGCTGCGTGTTCACCTGTTTCCCACGGCTTCGTTGGGCGAACCGATTCGTCAATTCGCTTTCATGTTCGCTGCGTTTCTCGGCGCCGGCGTGATCTTCGTTTGCAGAATCTATTCGCTGCACGTTTTCTCGATCGATCAGCGGTCGTTTGTCAGGCTGTCCTCACTCGAGGCCGGAGCGTCGCTGCTGCTCGTCACTATGCTGTCCTATGGGCTCGGACTGATCGGCGCGACGCTGGGGCCGGTGCTCGGCGGAGCACTCGTGCTCGGCCTGTCCGCGCGGCTAAGCACGAAACGCATTGCGGTTTCGGCGTGAATCCCGATTTGAGACTGGCGTGAACAATGAAACGACGGAGATTGCTTGAAGCGGCTGCCGCTGTTTCGTGGGCCGCGCTGCCGGGCGGGCATGCGCTCGCGGCAGCGGTAGCGGGGCAGCCGGCGGCACCCGTGTCGCGGAAATACGTGTTCGCGCATTACATGGTTGCGTGGCCGAGGGGCGGCCCGCACGCGGTGCTCGAGGACTACGCCGCGGAGATACGCGATGCCATCGCGCATGGGATCGACGGATTCGCGCTCAATTGCGGCGGTTGGCATGCGAGCGAACCGCAGTACAAACAGCGCGCCCTGCTTCTGTACGAGGCGGCCAAAGGCTTTTCAGGCCGCTTCAAGCTCTTCGTCTCCATCGACGGGAACGCGCAGAACGAACTCGACGATATCGTCGCGACCACACGCGGTCTGGATGCGCAACTGATGCAGGACGGCAGACCTGTGTTGTCCGCATACGGACTCGGCGGTAGGGATCCGGGACGATGCGACGCACTGATCCGTCAGGCGCGTCAGCTCGGCGCGTGGTTCATACCGCATTTCTCGCCGAGCAGGGGAGAAGCGGCGATCGGGCCGGAGCAGGCAGCGGAGATCTCGAAGCGGGCCGCATCCGCTGACGGTTATTTCTTTTTCGGCGCGGCGGCATTGCCGGATTCGCTGGCTCGCTCGATCAGGTTGCTCTCCTTTACGCTCAGGCGTGAAAGAAAGGCGTTTATGGCGCCCGTCACGCCTTACTATCGGGGCCTCGCATCCGGCACCAACTATCGCGCGTTCGAAACGAATGGCTTCAATGGCATGGCGGACGAATGGCAAGCAGCGATCGACGCCGACGTGGACTGGGTGCAGATCGTGACGTGGAACGACTGGGCCGAGTCCACATACGTCGCACCGATCGGCTCGACGTCCAGCGCGCTCGTGTACAACAAGCGGTTTGGCATTTTGTTGAACCATACCGGCTATCTCGATGCGAGCCGCTATTTCATCGATTGGTTCAAATCGGGCATTAAACCGGCCATCGAGCGTGACGAGATATTTTATTTCTACCGGCTGCATCCGGTCGATCTGCAGACTAACCTGATCGATGCAATCTCCAGCCGCGCGGCGTATCCGCCGCGCAGCACGGGGCGACTAACGTCCTATATCCATGTCACAGCATTCGTCGCTCAGGACGCGAGTCTGCAAGTGACGTGCGGACCGAATCGCTGGGTGTTGCCGTTGCATGCAGGTTTCAATGAAGCCGCGTTCCCGTGGACGCCCGGGCGGCCAAGCTTCATTCTCGTCAGAGAGGGTCAAGCGGTCCTGCAGAAGGTGGGTGAAGAGACGATCACGCGCAACGACTATAGTGGTGCGTTCAATTACTTTAGCGGAAGCATGAGAGGACCCGTGTTGTAAAGGCGCTTGCTTGCACCGATGCGTAGCACCGAATGCGAGCGGCGCAAGCAAGTTTGTTTTGATCCGCCAATAGCGGAGAGCAATCGGCCGTATGTATCGACTGGTCGCTGCAGGAATTTACGATGGTGTATCGAAGCGGGCCTCGTTGCGGCAGAGGAGCATGAAATGGAGTACGCAGTCGGTATAGTTGGTCAAGCGATGCACCGAACTCCCGGTGCGGGCAAGGCAATCGTGCCGCGCCCGCGGCGCATCGCACTCGTTTTGCTGAGCGGTTTTTCGCTGATGTACTTTGGGCGTGTGGTCGAGACCTTCGACGTCGCCAATCGGCTTTGCGACACAGGCGATCGCATTGACGACACATATGAACTGTTATTTCTCTCCGCCAACGGCGGTGCGATCCGATCTTCGTCCGGCGCGCTGATCTGGTCGGATTCGATCGAAACACGTTATGGCGGCAGCATTCATGCGGTCTTTGTGCTTGGCGGAGAGGCGGAAACGACTGGCACGGATGAGCGTTTGTTTGCATGGTTGCGTCGTGCTTACAGGCAGAGCGTGGCGGTTCAGGCAGTCGGTGGCGGCCGCGGTGTGCTGGAGTCCGCCGGACTTGGCTGCAAAAGCGCTGTTGATGAGAATGCCGCCCATACCGGTGCGATACGGAGGCCGATGGACGAGCCGCACGTGGGTTGCGATGCCGACGACGCGCTCACCGACGCGCTATGCGTCGTCGGCCGAGACTGCGGAGACGAGACTGCGCGGGAAGTCGCAGCGCGGCTGATGCTCGCTTCGGCGTGTCGTCTGACCGGACCGGACGGATCGTGCTGACAGACACGGCGATCTTGTCCGTTGACGAACCCCCCGGCAATGCGAGAACGCTGTCACGCGCAGTGTTGAACGTGCTTACTTCGACGAGCGTCAATCGGGCCATGCGCGCAAGCGGGCAATGATGCATTTAAAGCGCTAAAAACGCTTGCATTTCACGTACGCAAAACTATCTTTAGTTTACAAAATGACTCCTGGCTCGGCACCGGAGGAGACCCATGCCGGCTACACGTACGATGATTGCGCGTCGCGCCGGCGTCAGTGTCGCCACGGTGGATCGCGTGTTGCGCGAAGACCTGGGTGTTCGCCCCGAAACAGCCGAACGCGTTCATCTCGCGCTTGCGACGCTGCGCGATGAGCGCGCGAGCCGCGGCCGGCCGTCGAAAACCACTTCATTCCGTGTCGCTTTCGTTCTGCCGCAAATCAACTCCCGCTTTCTTGCTCAGGTCGAACGCGATATCGCGTTGTCGGCCAGTTTCTTTCGCGAGCATCGTATCGTTCCGTCGTTCTACCGTTGCGATCTGTCGAGCCAGCGGGACGCCGTTTCTCTCGCCGGGCAACTGATCGAATACGACGCGCTCGTGCTCGTGCCGCTCGATTACCCGTGGGTCGAGAGGATGATTCAGGACATGACCGATGCGAATGTGCCGGTCGTCACGGTGTTCTCCGATCTGCCGTCGAGCGCTCGCGCTGCCTATGTCGGCGTCGATAACCGCATCGCGGGACGAACGGCCGCGTTGCTCATGGGACGCTTTGTCGGATCGCGCATCGGCACGGTGGCGGTGTTGTCCGCGTCGTCGCGGCTACACGACCAGCTCGAGCGTCGCACCGGCTTTTCACAGGTTCTCGAAGAGGACTTCCGCAACCTGCGCTGTGTCACCGAACCCGATTTCACCGAAGACGACGAGAGCGCGGGCCTCGCTGTGCAAGGGCTGATTGCCGGACATCGCGATCTGGTCGGCGTCTACGTGACGGGCGGTGGTATTTGCGGCATTGCCGCCGCGTTGCAGGAGCTCGGCGATAAGGCGCGCGTCGTTCTGATCGGTCACGAATGCACGGGCGACGCGCGCGCGCAGCTTTCCGAGCGCGCAATCGACGTGATCCTCGATCAGGACGTGCGCGGCATCGTCCATTGGGCGGGCCTTGCGGCCGTCAATTTTCTGAACGACGTGCGTGGGGTGCCGGGCATTCCGACACCCGAAACCCGAATTTATCTTCGTGAGAATGCGCGTGCCTGACACTCGCGACCCGCGGACCGTGTTGTGAATCCGCCAAGGCCCGAATACAGCGCCCGGCGCATGGACGCTGCCCGTCATCAGGTTGGAGACCCGAGAAAGACAAGGAGAAGACAAATGTTGCGTCTTACGTCAGCAAGGGTAATCGTGGCCGCTTTCGCGTCGATGGGGCTTTGCTTTGGATCGGCAGCGCACGCGCAAGGCAAGCAGCTAACGCTCTGTTGGGCCGCGTGGGATCCGGCCAATGCTCTGGTCGAGTTATCCAAAGACTTCACAGCCAAAACCGGCATCAATATGAAGTTCGAATTCGTGCCGTGGACGAGCTATGCGGACCGCTTCCTGAATGAACTCAATTCGCACGGCAAGCTGTGCGACCTGATTATCGGCGATAGCCAGTGGATCGGCGGTGCCGCGGTCAATGGACACTATGTGAAGCTCAACGATTTCTTCGCGAAGAACAAGATATCGATGAACGATTTCGTGCCGGCAACCGTAGTCGGCTATGCAGAGTGGCCGAAGAACACGCCGAACTACTGGGCATTGCCCGCAATGGCCGACGCAGTGGGATGGACCTATCGCAAAGACTGGTTCGCGAGACCTGAACTGCGCGCCGAGTTCAAGCAGAAATACAACCGCGAACTCGAGCCGCCGACCACGATGGACGAACTCAAGCAGACCGCCGAATTCTTCCAGGGCCGCAAGATCGACGGGAAGACCGTGTACGGCGTCTATATTTTCACGGAGCGGGGCTCGGAAGGCATCACGATGGGCGTGACCAACATGCTCTACAACTACGGTTTCGAATATCAGGATCCCAAAAAACCTTACCACCTCGAGGGCTTCGTCAATTCGCCCGGCGCCATCAAGGGGCTCGAGTTCTATAAGGCGCTCTACAAATGCTGCACTGCACCGGGCATGACGAACGCGTATATGCAGGAAGGACTCGACGCATTCAAATCAGGTCAGGTTGCGATGCAGATGAACTGGTTTGCCTTCTTCCCCGGGCTTTACAAGGATCCGAATGTCGGTGGGGACAAGATCGGATTCTTTGTGAATCCGAAGGAAGTCAAACAGTTCACGCAGCTTGGCGGACAGGGCATATCGGTGGTCTCGTATTCGGACCATAAGGCCGACGCGCTCGAATACATCAAGTGGTTCGCGCAAGCCGATGTGCAGAAAAAGTGGTGGCAGCTCGGCGGCTACTCGGCGGCGAAGTCGGTCGTCGATGCGCCTGACTTTCCGAAAAGCGCGCCTTTTGCACCAGCCTTCCTGAAGTCGATGTCGATCGTGAAGGATTTCTGGGCGGAGCCGGCCTACGCCGAGTTGTTGCTCGATATGCAAAAGCGCGTGCACGACTATGTAGTGGCCGACAAAGGCACCGCGAAAGAGGCGCTGGATCTGCTGGTCAAGGACTGGAACAAGGTCTTCAAGGCCGAAGGGAAGAACTAGGACGCCATCGACGCCGAGGCACGGCGTCGGGACGAACGACACCGCGGTGTGCCCGCGCAAAGGAGTCAGGCATGTCGGTCAACAAGCCTTTTCCTTCAGGACCGTTGCAGGCGAAAACGCAGGCGCGCGCGGCGGCGCGCCTGCGCGGACTGTCCGACCGGACCATCGCCTGGGTGTTCATTCTTCCGACCATCGTATTGCTACTGGCGATCAACATCTTTCCGTTGATCTGGGCGTTGCGGCTGTCGTTTACGAACTTCAAGTCGAACATGCCCAGCATACCGGCGCGTTTTGTCGGCATCGACAACTACACGGACATCCTCACTGACGAAGACATCTGGTACGCGATGCAGGTCACCGCGCGCTTCGTCTTCTGGTCGGTCGGACTCGAAGTGCTGCTCGGGTTCGGGCTTGCGTTGCTGATCAACCGGCAATTTCGCGGCCACAGCTTCTGGACGACGCTGATTCTGCTGCCGATGATGTTGTCACCCGCGGTGGTCGGCAATTTCTGGACCTTCCTGCTGCAACCGCAAACGGGCCTCTTCAACGACATCGTCAGTTTCTTCACAGGCATTCCGCCGGGCTCTTTCCAGATGATCGGCGACGTGCCGCTCGCACCGTGGACCATCGTGATGGTCGATACGTGGATGTGGACGCCCTACGTGATGTTGATCTGTCTCGCCGGCCTGCGCTCGATTCCCGACTACATCTACGAGGCGGCCGAAGTGGACCGTGCCTCGCCATGGCGCCAGTTCTGGTCGATCACGCTGCCGATGACGCTGCCGTTCCTGATGCTCGCGATCCTGTTTCGCGGCATTGAAAACTTCAAGATGTTCGACATGGTGAATCTGCTGACGTCGGGCGGTCCGGGTTCCGTTACCGAAACCGTGTCGATCACGCTCAAACGCGCCGCGTTCGAGAAATGGCAAACCGGCTATTCGTCCGCCCTCGCGATCATTCTGTTCGTCGTCGTGTTCGGCGCTGCGAATATCTATGTCAAGGCACTCAACCGGGTGAAACAGCGATGACCGAGCTTGCCGTTCAACAATCCGTCGTGGCCGCCTCGCCGCGCGGCAAGACTTTCGCCGCCGTGGTAGTGATCGCGTATGCGCTGATTGCGGTCTTGCCGATCGTATGGATCATCCTGACGAGCTTCAAGTCGCAGGAGGACGCAATTGCGTACCCACCGGTCGTGATGTTCCAGCCGTCGATGGAAGGCTATGTGAATCTGTTCACAATCCGTTCGCGGCAAACGCCGGAGTTCATCGCGAGCCTGCCGCCCGCGCAAACCTGGTATGACCGCGACGTGCGCAAACGCAATATGGTGATCGCAGGGCCGTCGAAGGTCGTGCCGCGCTTTATCAACTCGCTCGTCATCGGCTTCGGCTCGACGTTTCTTGCCGTATTTCTAGGTACGCTCGCGGCCTATGCATTCTCGCGCTTCAAGGTGCCGATGGCCGACGATCTGCTGTTTTTCATTCTGTCGACGCGCATGATGCCACCCATTGCCGTTGCGATTCCAATCTACCTGATGTACCGGGCACTCGGTCTCGCAGACAGCTACCTGGGCATGATCGTGCTCTACACGGCCGTGAACGTGTCGCTGGCCGTATGGCTGCTCAAGGGCTTTATCGACGAGATTCCGCGCGAATACGAAGAAGCCGCGCTCGTCGACGGCTACACGCGTCTGCAGGCATTTATCAAGGTGGTTCTACCGCAAGCGATCACCGGCATTGCCGCCACCGCCATTTTCTGTCTCATCTTCGCGTGGAACGAGTACGCGTTCGCGTTGCTGCTGACGAGCGGCGACGCGCAGACGATGCCGCCATTCATCCCGTTCATCATCGGCGAGGGGGGCCAGGACTGGCCGGCCGTTGCGGCGGCCACGACCCTGTTCGTGCTGCCGATCCTGTTTTTCACGGTCGTCCTGCGCAAGCATCTGTTGCGTGGCATCACTTTTGGAGCGGTGCGCAAATGAAAGTGCAACCTGTCCCGCCACATCGGCGTCTATTTCGCCGGCGCTACTGCGAGGGTGCGTCGATGGTGCTCATCGGCGCGGGCATCGCGATGCTCGTTCAACCGTTCGCGGTCGATCTTTACACGTGGTCGTTTCCCGTCATCCTGGCGGGCGCGCTCGCCTTCGTCGTGACGAGTCATTTTCCGGACTGAGCCATGTCGACGATCGTTCTTTCCAATCTTCACAAGCGCTTTGGCGATTTCACGGCCGTGCGCAATACGAACCTGACGGTGAACAACGGCCGCTTCGTCGTGCTGCTCGGACCTTCGGGCTGCGGCAAGACGACCACATTGCGGATGATCGCCGGGCTCGAGCTGCCGACATCGGGGCACATTCATATCGACGGCGAAGACGTTACGGCGCTGCGCGCGCGTCAGCGCGACATCGCATTCGTGTTCCAGATGTTCGCGCTCTATCCGCATATGAGCGTGCGAAACAATATCGCCTTCCCGCTAAAAAACGAAGGCATTCCGCGTCGCGAGATCGCCGCGCGCGTCGAATCGACCGCTCGCATGCTGCGCATCGAGGCGATGCTCGACCGCAAGACGGGCGGGCTTTCGGGCGGCGACCGTCAGCGCGTCGCACTGGGACGCGCGATCGTTCGGCATCCGAAGGCCTTCCTGATGGACGAACCGCTCGGTACGCTCGATGCCGATTTCCGCGAACTGATGTGCCTCGAACTGCGAAAACTGCATAACGCGCTCAATGCAACGACCGTCTACGTGACGCACGATCAAAGCGAAGCAATGGCGATGGCCGACGATGTGGTCGTGATGAACCAGGGTGAAGTGCTGCAATCCGCGTCGCCGCACGAGATCTATCATTTTCCTGCAACGGTTTTTGTCGGCAAGTTCATCGGCAGTCCGCCGATGAACTTTCTGCCCGTCGACACGGGCGTCGAAGCGGGAGCGGAACAGGTCTCGCTCGACGGCGAGCCGGTGCCGGTGCCGCTCATCGAAGCGCCGACGGCGAAGGCGCTATTCGGCATCCGGCCCGAGCATGTCCTGATCGACGAGCGCAGCGCTTTGCGTGGACGCGTGATCGCCGACGAATATCTCGGCTCGCATCAGATCCTCGTCGTCGATACGTCGCTCGGTGTGGTGCGGGTGAGGGTGGGCAAAAACGAAGGGCGGGCAGCCGGATCGCAAGTCGGCTTGTCCTTTCGCCGGGAACGCACGCTGCTGTACGACGCGACGAGCGGCAAGCTGCTGCCGAGCGCCGCGCGCCAGATGGCCTTCAACGGCAACGGCAACGGCAAAGGGGGAGCTTATGTCTGAGATCAGCTTGCAGAACGTGACGAAGCGCTTCGGCGATATCGTGGCGGTGGACCGCGTGTCGATCGACGTGAAGGAAGGTGAGTTCATCGTGCTGCTCGGGCCGAGCGGCGCGGGCAAGACGACGACGTTGCGGCTCATCGCCGGCCTCGAACGGCCCGATGAAGGCGCTATCTTTATCGATGGCGAAGCGGCGACCGATACTCACCCCGCGGATCGCGATGTCGCGTTTATCTTCCAGCAATACTCGCTGTATCCGCATCTGACCGTGGCGGGCAATCTCGCCTTCCCGTTGCGTTCGCCGCGGCGGCGCGTGAGCGAGGCGGAGGTGACCGCGCGTGTGCAGGAGGTGGCACAGATGCTGCACATCGAGTCCAGGCTCGGCAGCATGGCGACGCGTCTGTCGGGCGGCGAAATGCAGCGCGTGGCGATCGGGCGCGCGCTGGTGCGTCGGCCGAAAGTCTTCTTGATGGACGAGCCGCTGTCGTCGCTCGACGCGAAACTGCGCGAGGAAATGCGGATCGAACTGAAGCGGTTGCATCGCACGATCGGAGCGACGATCGTCTATGTGACGCACGATCAGGTCGAGGCGACGACCCTTGCGGACCGTATCGCCATACTCGAACACGGCCGCGTGGCGCAGATCGGCACGCCACGCGAAGTGTATGGCAACCCCGCTTCGCTTAGCGCAGCGCAGCGTCTCGGCTCTCCGCCGATCAACGTGCTGCCCGCTGCGCTGTTCGATTCCAGCGCGATTCCGGAGGGCACGTCGACGGTCGCGATCCGCCCGGAAGACATCGTTCTGCACGCTCCCGATGCGCGCGACGGGATCAGCCTTCGCGTGCTCGAATATTCGCCGCTCCGGCATCTGCTGATTCTCGATCGCGAGGGTATCCCGATCGTCGCGACGACGATGACCGAGCGTAATTTCGCACCGGGGCAAACGGTCGGCGCGTCGCTGCCGCCGCGCAGCCTGCTCTATTTCCGCTCCGACGGAAGGAGGATTCCGGCATGAACGGCAAAACGGTCATGGCATGTATCGAGGCTGCGCATGCCACGTTGAAAGAGCACACCGATGAAATCGCAGCGCTCGATCAGCAGATCGGCGACGGCGACCATATCTTCAACCTGCTACGCGGCGTCGATGCGCTGCTTGCGATGCGAGCCGACATCGAGGCCAAAGCGTTTGCGCCCGCGTTGGATCTCGCCGCGTCGAAACTGCTGTCGACCGTGGGTGGATCGTCAGGCCCGCTATTCTTTTCGCTCCTGCACGGAATGGCGAAAGCGCACGGCGACAGCGCGGATGCCCCCGGTGTCGCCAACGCCGCGCGGATCTTTGCGGCGGGCGTGGACGCCGTCGCGCAGCGCGGCAAGGCCGGTATAGGCAGCAAGACGATGATGGATGTGCTGATTCCCGTCGCGTCGCGTCTGGCGGAACTGGCCGACAGCGATGCGCCGCCGGAGGCCGTACTCGATGCGTTGCCGCAAATCGCTGAAGCGAGCATGCTCGCGACGCGCGACATGCTCGCGACCAAAGGGCGTGCGTCCTTTCTCGGCGAGCGTTCGCGCGGTCACATCGATCCGGGCGCGCGCTCGACCCAGTTGATGATCGACGCCATTTGTGCGAGGCTCGCACAGGACGGAGCGTGAAAGGAGCGTAGGCCATGAAGAAATTCATCAACCACGTCGACGACTTTCTGGCCGAAAGCCTGGCCGGGTTCGCCGCTGCGCATAGCGACCTTGTCATCCTCAACCAGGATCCGTTATTCGTGCGGCGCAAGACACTGAAGCGGGGCAAGGTCGCACTGATCTCGGGCGGCGGGTCGGGGCACGAGCCGCTGCACTGCGGCTTCGTCGGATACGGGATGCTCGATGCGGCATGTCCGGGTCAGGTATTCACCTCGCCGACGCCCGATCAGATGTTGGCGGCGGCAAAAGCCGCGGACACGGGAGCGGGCACGCTCTTCATCGTGAAGAATTATTCGGGTGATCTGATGAACTTCGAAATGTCTTCGGAGATGTCGGAGTTGCCGAACGCGATGGTATTGATCAACGACGACGTGGCCGTCGAAAACTCCAGTTATACGACCGGACGGCGCGGCGTGGCGGGGGCCGTGATCGTGGAGAAACTGGTGGGCAGCCTCGCCGAAAGCGGCGCGGACCTTGAACAATGCAAGGTTTTCGGCGACCGGATCAACAAGCAGACCGCGACCATGGGCGTGGCGTTCTCGAGCTGTACGGTACCCGCGGCGGGGACGCCGACGTTCAAGATCGGCGACGACGAGATCGAAATCGGTGTTGGAATTCATGGCGAACCGGGCAGGCGGCGCGCGCGCCATGCGGCCGCGGATGCGATAGCGGGAGAACTGCTGACATCGATCGTTGCCGACGTGAAGCCGAAGGCCGACTCGCAATTGCTGGTGCTGATCAACGGTCTTGGCGGCACGCCGTTAGGCGAGCTCTATCTGTTGTTCAATTCGACACGCCTATGGCTCCAGCAGCGGGATTTCAACATCGCGCGGGTGCAGGTCGGTTCGTTGACGACGTCGCTGGAAATGGCGGGCGCGTCGATTACGCTGTGCGTCCTCGACGAGGAAATGATGCGGCATTGGGACAGTCCGGTGCATACGCCGTCGCTACGCTGGAGCGTGTAGCAGTTCGCGCGTTATTGGTGCATGCGCGAAGCTGGTGCGTAGCGGGACGTTCCAGGCAGACAGAAGCTGCGAACATGTTGGTCATTTGACAGGATCGGATCGCGGCGGCACCCGCGTCTGTACGCGGGGGCGCCTGAATTTCATTGCGATTGGCGCGCTTATTGCTGAAGCCTGCCAGCCGTCTAGAACCCTCAATGGAATTCAGAACAATGAACCGCATCCGCCGCACCTGGCTTGCAGCGATTTCGATCGCCGTCTCCGTCCCGCCGCTTCTGTTGAACGCCACACCCGCGCATGCCGACGCGCTCAATACCATCATGCAAAGCGGGGTGCTGCGCGTGGCCGTGCCGGAAGACTACCCGCCGTTCGGCTCGATCGGCCCTGATATGCAGCCGCGCGGATACGACATCGATACCGCCGCGCTGATCGCGAAGTCGCTCAAGGTGAAGCTGCAACTCGTTCCGGTGAACAGCGCGAACCGCATTCCGTATTTGCAGACCAACAAGGTCGACCTGGTGATTTCGTCGCTCGGCAAGACGCCCGAGCGCGAGAAGGTCATCGATTTTTCGACGGCCTACGCACCGTACTTCCAGGGCGTGTTCGGGCCCGCGAACGTCAAGGTCGCGAGCGCCGCAGATCTGACGCCGAATCTGACGGTGGGCGCGACGCGTGGCGCGCTGGAGGAAATCGCCCTTACGCAAATGGCGCCGAAAGCCAATATTCACCGCTTCGAAGACAACAACGCGACGATTCAGGCGTTTCTCTCGGGACAGGTCGACCTGATCGCGGCGGGGAACGTGGTGGCCGCCGCCATTCTGGCTAAAAATCCGCCTCGCCGCCCGGAGATGAAGTTCATCATCAAGAACTCGCCGTGTTTCGTTGGCCTGAACAAGAACGAACCGGCGCTGCTCGCCAAGGTCGACGACGCCATCGCACATGCGAGGCAAGACGGCACGCTCGAAGGCATGTCGAAGAAGTGGCTCGGCCAGCCGCTGCCCGCGGGCCTCTAAACAGCGATCGATCGTTTTCGCGTGGGCATACGTGGCGGCAATCTGAGTCGCCACGCGCCCATGCCGTGCGGGTGCGCGCCTGATCGGCGCAGCGACTAACGTTGTCGAACGGAAACACGGTACTCATGAGCTATCAGCTTGAATTCAGCGACCTTGACGCTTATGCCGGCATGTTCGCAAGCGGCGCAGCCGTCACGCTCGCGCTCACTGCGGTCGCCACTTCGCTCGGGCTTGCCGTCGGCGTGGGCGGCGCCGCCGCATGCGATACGCGCGCGCCCGGGCTCGCGTGGTTACGCGGCCTCGTCGGCGTTTACGTCGAAGCGATCCGCAACACGCCATTTCTGATCCAGCTGTTTTTTCTGTTTTTCGGCTTGCCTGCGCTCGGGATTCATATCGGCGAATATGCGGCCGCCGTGCTTGCGATGACGCTCAACCTCGGCGCGTACTCGGTCGAGATCGTGCGCGCCGGCGTGGCCGCCGTGCCGCGCGGCCATCTCGAGGCCGCTGCGGCACTGGCGATGTCGCCGGCGCAGACGTTTCGCCACGTCGTGCTGCCACAGGCCTTTGCGAAGGTGTTTCCCGCGCTCGTGAGTCAGATCGTCATCACGATGCTCGGCTCCGCTGTGGTCTCGCAGATCTCGGTTGCGGACCTCACGTACGCGGCAAGCTATATTCAATCACGCAATTTCCGTGCATTCGAAACGTATTTCGTGGTCACGCTCGCTTATCTCGGGCTTGCGCTCGTACTGCGTTTCGCCTTGAACGCGGCCGGCCAGCGCCTGTTCTCGCGGAGAGCAGCGCGATGATCGAATTCACGTTCTGGCAGATTCTGGAGAATCTGCTGCTCGCGGCGCGCTGGACGATCGTACTGTCGCTGGTGTCGTTCATTGCAGGCGGAATCGTCGGCGTCGCGCTGCTGGTTATGCGCGTGTCGGCTTCGCCATGGCTGCGCGGCATGGTGCGCATCTACATTGAGATCTTTCAGGGCACGCCGCTGCTGATGCAGCTCTTCGTGGTGTTCTTCGGCCTGCCGCTTGCGGGCATCAACGTCGAACCGTGGGTGGCCGCGACGCTTGGCCTCACGTTTTTCACGAGCGCCTACCTCGCCGAGATCTGGCGCGGCTGCGTCGAAGCGATTCCGAAAGGGCAATGGGAAGCCTCGGCGAGCCTGGCGATGAATTATTTCGAACAGCTTCGCCATGTGATCCTGCCGCAGGCTGCGCGCATCGCGATTGGGCCGACGGTCGGGTTCGGCGTGCAGGCAGTCAAGGACACCGCACTCGTATCGATCATCGGCTTCACCGAGCTCACAAAGGCCGGCACCGCGATTTCGAATGCGACGTTCAGGCCGTTTCTCGTGTACGGCCTGGTCGCCGTCATCTATTTCGTGCTCTGTTATCCGCTCACGCTCTCCGCGCGTGCGCTGCAAAGGAAATGGCATGCCGCTGCTCGTTGAAGCCAAAGGCGTCGAAAAGAACTTCGGCGCGAATCACGTCCTGAAAGGCATCGACTTCGCGGTAGAGCGCGGGCAGGTGGTGACGATCATCGGGCGTAGCGGCTCGGGCAAGAGCACGTTCCTGCGCACGCTGAACGGGCTCGAGAGCATCGACGCCGGCTCGATCGAGATAGACGGCGAGCACATCGACGCGCGTCACGCGGATTTGCGTGCTCTGCGCATGAAAGTTGGCATGGTGTTCCAGCAATACAACCTGTTTCCGCATCTTTCCGTGGGCCAGAATGTCGCGGTTGCGCAGACGGTAGTGAAGAAGACGCACCGCGAAAAGGCGTATGCGATTGCGGAGATCATGCTCGAACGGGTCGGTCTCGCGGACAAGTTCGACGCTTATCCCGACCAGCTGTCAGGCGGTCAGCAGCAGCGCGTCGCAATCGCTCGCGCCCTCGCAATGAAGCCCGCCGTGCTGTTGTGCGACGAGATTACTTCGGCACTCGACCCGGAACTGGTCGGCGAGGTATTGGGCGTGGTCGAAAGTCTCGCGCGCGAAAACATGACGCTCATCATGGTCACGCACGAAATGCGCTTCGCGAAGGCGGTCAGCGATCGCGTCGTGTTCATGCACCAAGGGCGCGTATGGGAAAGCGGCACCCCGGAAGACATCTTTGAAAAGCCGTCGACCGTGGAGTTGCGGCGTTTCGTTCAGTGACGCTCCTGGAGCGGCCTGTTTCATTGCATTGACCCGCACGCACTCAAATCCATGGGCGGCGATCCAATCGCGCCGTCCATGCGTCTCTCGTGCCGACCCAGTTGCTCGGCAGATCCTGCTCTCTTCAAAAGCACCGTCATAACGACGCGCTCCTCGCGCGGGTCGACAGTTTCGACGCTGTAACGGCGACCTCCGTTTATCGCGCAGATGAAATGGCGCGAATCTTCTCCCGCCGCCGGTTTTTATCTCTGTTTTTCCGCTGTTCGTGAGCATTTCACGACTTAAAAATTTTGAAATTGTTCTTGTGTCAGATTTTTTTGTCGTTCTAAATTCCCTGAAACGAACGACCTACCTGATGTTGGTGAGCAGCCCACAGCGGGCTGCGAAGAATGGTGTTCGGTACCGGTTTCATCGGGAGAGTTACCGGGGAAAAGTGGATGTTGATCTGTTCAATACGATTAGGCATCCAAAGTTAAACGAAATATAACCGGGTTGAGAAAAATGCTTAAGTCGATTCAAAGCTGCTCAGCGGTTGTTCTCGTGCTTGCGGCCGTTGCATCCAAACCGGCATGCGCAGAGGTAACGCTATACGGAATTCTTGATACGTATGTCGGTTATACCAACGCGGGCGGAAAAGGTGCGCAGACCGCGGAACAGAGCGGTGGTCTCTACGCAAGCCGCGTCGGCCTAAAAGGCAGCGAAAATCTTGGAGGCGGCCTGCGTGCGACATTCGACCTCGAGAACGGCATTCTGACCAACAACGGCGCGGCCACGGATTCGACGCTGGCGTTCAGCCGCAACGCGTGGGTAGGTCTCGCGAGCCGTTACGGTGAAGTGCGCTTCGGACGGCAAAACTCCGCTCTACTGATCATGCACAGCCGGTTCGATGCATTCAACGGTGGCACGTACGGCTCCTTGCTGCACAACGCATCGTCGTTCTCGTTCCGCTACGACAACATGATCACGTACTGGTCGCCAAACGTGGCGGGTTTTACGTTTTCGGGAGGCGTTAGCCTCGGTGGGCAGACATCACCGCACGACGCATTGAACGCCTACGTTGGGGCGATCGACTACACGCACGGTCCCGTTTATCTCGGCGTGAGTCACGCCGAGCAGAACGGCGCAAACGGCGAAGTCCTCACGAAAACGACCTTCGCCGGCGGCAGTTATCAATTCGGCAACCTGACCGGCTACTTCGGCTTTTATCGGGGTAACAACCTCGGCGCTAATCTCAACACGAATGTCGCCGGTAAGTATCACAGCGTGTACTGGCTATCGGCCGGGTACCTGGTCACGCCCGCATTGCGCGTGACGGCCGGCTTCGGCTATGTGGAGGACAGCACGGCGCAACACAACAACGCGGGCGAGGTCAGTCTCGGAGCGTTCTACAACCTGAGCAAACGCACGCTTGTTTATGCGAGCGTCGCGCGTCTCGTCAACCGGCATGGTGCAACCTACGCGCTGATCGGCAATGGGCCGATCACGCCCAACACACCGGCTCGCGGTGAGGGCGTAACAGGCGCCCAGCTGGGCATCGTGCAGTTTTTCTGACGGCGCGTGACGTGAGAGTAGCGATGGGTGTCGCGATAGAAGACGAACCCGCGCTTGAGCGAATGACCCTTGTTTTCTCATCTGAACAGCTCAAAAGCACTCAATTTTTTCGCGTGCAATTTTTTTATGGCTGTTCTAAGTTAACTCAACGCCTGCCCAGGAACACGCTTGTGAGCAGCTCACGAATCGAAGGAGAGATGTCGTGGAAGAGTCAGCCGTTGCGTCGCCGGTGCAGTTGATCGATTGCTCGAATGAAGCCAAGTTGCTTAGCGAGCGCGCATGCTCTGCCATCCGGCATGACATCCTGTCCTGCGTGATTGAACCCGCAGCGACACTGACCGAAGCTTCGCTGATGGCGCGTTACGGCATCGGCAAGGCGACGTGCCGGGTTGCGCTGCAGCGGCTCGCACAGGAAGGTTTTTTGCGAGCGGTGCCGCGGCAAGGCTACGTGGTGCGGCCCATCACGCTGAAAGACGTCGAGGAAGTATTCGCACTGCGCCTGCAGCTCGAACCACTTTCCGCACGGCTTGCCGCGGGTAAGGCTGATATCGGGTTGCTCAGGGATCTCGAACGCGCATGCCGCAACGACGATGTGTCGCTAGGCATCAGCAATCGCATCGGCATCTTCATGGACGCAAACGCAGCCTTTCATATGGCGGTTGCGGAAGCGTCGGGCAACAGCCGGCTCGTGAAGACGCTCGGCGGTCTGCTCAACGAGATGGCGCGGCTCGTGGCGCTCGGCTTTGGCGTGCAGAAGACGAAGCCTGAAATTCGCCACGACCACACGAAGATGATCGATGCGCTCGAAAGCGGCAATGGGCGCCGCGCCGAACAGATCGCCTACAGGCACGTCGCGACGTTTCGCGACATGACAATGGAGAAAGTGATGGCCAGTCTCAGGGACACCCACGCGGGCTCACCGATCGTCCCGTTGCGAGGTACGCGATGAGCGCGATGCCGATGCGGGTCGTCGCTGCCGCGGCGAGCGAGCCGGTGCGTCATGCGGTCGAACTTGCGCATGTGTCGAAGCGCTTCGGCAAGCTCGCGGTGCTCGACGACATTTCGCTCGCGGCGCCCGTGGGCTCCGTCCTGGCTATCGTCGGTGCGTCCGGGTGCGGCAAGAGCACGCTGCTCAATATCATCGCGGGCCTCGTGAAGGCGGACAGCGGCAATGTGCGGATCGACGGAGTGGCGGGCAAGCGCTCCGAAGACACGCGCGTGATCAGCTACATGTTTCAGGAGGACCGGCTGCTGCCTTGGCGCACGATCGTCGCCAATGCGGAGTTCGGACTCGAGGCCGGTTCGCTCAATGCGGATGTGCGCCGCGAGCGTGCGCTCGAGATGCTGCATATGACGGGCCTCGAGGGTTTCGAGAATGCATATCCGCACGAACTGTCGGGCGGCATGCGCAGCCGCGTCGCTTTGGCGCGCAGCCTCGTCGTCAGGCCGTACATCCTGCTGATGGACGAGCCGTTCTCGAAGCTCGATCCGCAGATGCGCTCGCAAATGCACGCAGAGCTGCTGCGCGTGCGCGAACAGTTGAAGATGACGGTGGTATTCGTCACGCACGACGTCGAAGAAGCGATCGTGCTGGCCGACCGCGTCGTCGTGTTGCGGCCGCGCCCGGGACGAGTGCGCGACGTGCTCACTATCGATCTCGCGCGTCCCCGCGACCCGCTTGCGGCCGACGTGGCTGAAACCGTGCGCCGCGTGCGCGCTCTCATCTAAGGACAATGCAATGTCGTCGGTACCCGTAGCTTCTTCCGCTTTGGCGGCTCGATCCGCACGGATGGGCAACTTCGTGCGCGTCGCGTTGCAGCGTCTGTCTCTCGTGGCAGTGTTGCTGGTTTTATGGTGGCTCGCCGCGCAACGCGTACCGGCGTTCATTCTGCCCGGTATCGGCAAAACCTGGGATGCGCTGCGCGAACTCGTCGCGTCCGGCACGTTTACCGAAGATCTGAGCATCACGCTGTACCGGGTGGTGGCGGGTTTCGTGCTAGCGGCACTGGTGGGCACGCCGCTCGGCATCCTGCTCGGTTCGAACCGCACACTCGGCCACTATTTCGAACCGGTGCTGTCGGTGCTCAATACGGTATCCGCCGCGATCTGGGCTATCTTCGCGCTGATCTGGTTCGGCATCTCGAATGGAACGACGATCTTCGTGGTGTTCATGGAAGCGATGCCGCTGATCCTGACCAACGTCTGGCAGGGTTCGCAAAGCGTCAACGCCGAGTACGTCGAGCTGGCCCGTAGCTTTCAGATGTCGCGTGCGAAGGTGATGGCGAAGATCTATCTCCCGACCGTGCTGCCCTACTTCTTTTCGGGGGCGCGGCTTGCGTTCGGTTTCGGCTGGCGAGTGTCGCTTGTTGCCGAAACGATCGGGTCGTCAAACGGCGTCGGTTACCGGCTGCGCCAGGCCGCCGACCTCGTTCAGACCGACCAGGTGTTTGCATGGACGCTGACCCTGATCTGCCTGATGGTGCTGCTCGAATACGGCATTCTGAAGCCGATCGAGAACTACCTCTTCCGCTGGAAACGTCGGGTGTAACCCGCTAACAAGAATCACCACAAACCCCTTTGATTACTCTTGATGAGCATATATAGGATTCCATATGAGTGAAAAGATGAAAGCATTGATTCTCGACGAGCACGGCGACGTCGACAAGCTGCGTGTCGGCGAAAAGCCGATGCCGAAGGCGATTGCGCAGCACGTCGTCATTCGCGTGCGCGCGTCGTCGTTCAACTATCACGACGTGTTTACCGTGAGAGGCATGCCCGGCATCAAGGTGCCGCTGCCGGTCGTGATCGGACTCGATATGGCGGGCGAAATCGTCGAGGTCGGCGACGACGTCGAAGGCTGGCAGGTCGGTGCGCGCGTGCTCGTGAATCCGCTCAACAAGAAGAAGGGCCTGATGGGCGAAATGCTGGACGGGGGCATGGCCGAGTACTGCCTTGTCGCGGCCGACCAGCTGATCGCGATGCCCGACGACGTGAGCTTCGAGCAGGCGGCGTCGTTGCCGGTCGCGTACGGTACCGCGCATCGCATGATCGTGACGCACAAGACGATCAAGGCCGGCGACCGCGTCGTGATTCTCGGCGCAAGCGGCGGCGTCGGCACGGGCTGCGTCGTGCTCGCCAAGATGCTCGGCGCCGAAGTGGTGGCCGCGGCGGGCAGCGCCGACAAAGCCGAGCGACTGAAGGAGCTCGGCGCGGATCACGTGATCAACTACAAGGAGGTCGATTTTTCGAAGTGGGTCATCGAAAAGTACGGCAAGCCGCAGCGCCGCAGCTATGAAGGCGGCGCGGACGTCGTGATCAATTTCACGGGCGGCGACACGTGGGTGCCGTCGCTCCGGTGCATCAAGCGCGGCGGCAGCCTGCTCGTGTGCGGCGCGACAGCCGGGCACGATCCGAAAGAGGATTTGCGCTACATCTGGAGCTTCGAGCTGCGCGTGATCGGCTCGAACAGCTTCTATGACGACAACCTGTCCGCGTTGATGGAGCTGATTCGCACGAAGCAGATTTCCGTGCAGATCGACAAGGTGTTGCCGCTCGAACAGGCCGCCGAGGGCTTGCGCATGATTCGCGACCGCGAAGTGCTCGGCAAGATCGTCGTTACCCCTTGAGCGCGGAGACCAACATGACGGAAACAAAAAAGCTGAGCGCCGAAGACATCCAGGCGCTGCTCTCGCGCGGTCCTTATCACCAATGGCTTGGTCTGCGAGTGTTGAGCGTCGGCGAAGGGGAAATCGAAATCGCCGCGACGTGGCGCGAGGAATGGGTCGTCAACCCGGAACGGCGCTATACGCATGGTGGCATTCTTGCCGCACTGATCGATCTGACCGCCGACTGGGCGCTCGTTTCGAAAACGGGCAGGGGCGTGCCGACGATCGATCTGCGCGTCGACTATCACCGTGCGGCGATGCCGGGCGATCTGGTCGCGCGCGGCAAGGTCATCAAGTTCGGCAGTTCGGTGTCGGTCGCCGAGGCGTCCATTTACGACCAGACGGGCGTATTGCTCGCGAGCGGCCGCGGTGTCTACTCGACCGCGCCTGCGCCCGCGCCCGCGCCGAAAGCGTGACCGCGACGTGATGCAGCGCATGAACACCGGCTCCTCGAGCGCTATCGGTCGGATACTCGATCACGTCGTCGTCAACGCGATGTTCGAGATCGACGCCGCCGCGGCCTGTTTCGCCGAACTCGGCTTCGCCCTGACGCCGCGCGGTTATCACTCGCTCGGCTCGGTCAACCATCTGATGATGTTCGGCGATCACTACCTCGAACTGGTCGGTTTGCCGGCCGGTTCGACGCGGTTGCGGCGCGAAATACTCGAAAGCCGCCTCGGCATCGACGGGCTCGTGTTCAGAACCGAGGACGCGCATTCCACCCATGCGCGGCTGATCGCCGCGCGCATCAAGGCAACCGAGCCTCAATCGTTCTCGCGGCCGGTGGCGATCGACGGCGTCGAGCAACTGGCGAAGTTCGCGACGACGCGCCTCGAGCCCGGTGAGCTGTCCGCGGGGCGTGTCTACTTTTGCGAGCACCTGACGCCGCAATGGGTGTTTCGCGACGAATGGACGGCGCATCCGAACCACGCAACGCGCCTCGCTGAACTCGTCGTGGTGAGTGCGGAGCCGCGCGCCGAAGCGCAACGCTATGCGCTGATCGCCGGCGAGGGCAGCGTGACGGATGCGGCGGATGGCGCCGGCGTGCAATTGAGCCTGCAGGGGTTCGGCTTGCGCTTCGTCGAGGCGGCCGGATATCGGGCGCGCTACGGGCCGCTTGCGTGCCATGCCGCCGACCGCGCGAGCTATTTCGGCGCGCTCGTCGTCGAAACCGCGGATCTGCATTCCATGGGCGAAAAACTGGCATCGATGGCGCGCGGCGATCCTGCCGCGGTGAAAGTTGCACACACAACGACCAGCGACGGCGCACCGGCGGTTCGCGCGCTGCTACTCCCATTCAACACCTTGATCGAATTTATCGGAACTGTCGAACATGCACACTCCTGAGAATCTCGGCGACCTGATCGACGCCGCACGCGATCCGCACAAGCTTGCGTTGATCGCGCTCGGGGACCTGGATGAAACGGAGGACGGCTGGCGCGACACGCGCATCACGTACGGCGAACTCGACGCGCTGGCCAACGGCGTGGCCCGCGCGTTGGAGCGGCGCGGGTTCGCACGCGGACAGCGCATCGCGATTCTCGCCGCCAATTGCGCGGAGTACGTGGCGGCCTTGCTCGGCATCATGCGCGCGGGGCTCGTCGCGACGCCCGTCAACTTCAGGTTTCCGCAAGCGCTGTCGACGTTCGTCATACGCGATAGCGACGCGCAACTGGTGTTCTGCGATGCGGCGCGGCTGGCCGATTGCCCGGCTGATCTGCCGGCCGTGGTGTTCGATTCGGACGGCGCCGACGGCTTTGCGTCGTTCGTGGATCCCGGCGCCTATGACGCCGTCGTGCCCGAGCCGGGCACGCCCGCGATGTTTCTCTATACATCAGGGTCCACCGGCAAGCCCAAAGGCGTGATGCTGTCGCACGACAGTCATCTATGGGTCGCCCGCACGCGTGCCGCCGCGCAACCCCCCGAGGCGCATCGCTTCCTCGTTGCGGCGCCGCTCTATCACATGAATGCGCTGACGCTCGTGCTGATGTCGCTGTACGGCCACGGCACAGTGGTGCTGCTGCCGCAGTTCAAGGCACGCGCCTATATCAGGGCCATCGAGCGCTATGGCGTCACGTGGCTCACGTCGGTTCCGCCGATGATCGCGATGATGCTGCGCGAACCGGACCTGCTCGCGCGCACCGATCTGGCGTCGGTGCGCTTTATCCGGATGGGTTCGGCGCCGGTCGGCGAAAGCCTGCTCGAGCAGATCGCAGAGGTCTTCCCCAATGCGAAAGTGACGAACGTGTATGGGACGACCGAAGGCGGGCCGATCGTGTTCGGTCCGCATCCGGATGGCCTCGAGCCGCCGCCGCTGTCGGTCGGCTACCCGCACCCCGAAGTGCGGGTCAAGCTGCTCGAAGCGCCTGCGCATGACGCGGCGACTGGCGTGCTGGCGGTCAAAAGCCCGGCGGTGATGCTTGGCTATCACAACCGCAAGGACTTGCCTGTGCCGCTGACCGACGACGGTTTCTATATCACCGGCGACGTGTTTCATCGCGACGAGCAGGGTCTTTACACGTTCGTCGGCCGCGCCGACGACATGTTCGTTTCCGGCGGCGAGAACATTTTTCCCGGCGAAGTCGAACGCATGCTCGAAACGCACCCCGATATCGCGCAAGCCTGCGTCGTGCCGGTGGACGACGACATCAAGGGCACCAAACCCGTTGCATTCGTCGTGCGCCGCGCGGGCGTCGCGTTGACGGAGGACGACGTGAAGCGATACGCACTTGCGCACGCGCCTGCCTATCAGCATCCGCGCCGGGTCTGGTTTGTCGACGCGCTACCGCTTGCGTCGACCAACAAGATCGATCGCGCGAAGTCGGATCGTAGCCATGTCGTTCTGTGAGCCAAGGAGTTGGTAGAATGTTTTGTCTTCCTAAGACCGCTT
>NZ_JAVHZD010000055.1:0-26267 GCF_031119615.1 Paraburkholderia sp. SARCC-3016
AAGCGGTCTTAGGAAGACAAAACATTCTACCAACTCCTTGGCTCACAGAACGACATGGCTACGATCCGACTTAGTGGCTGAAGGATAAGTTCAACATTGTCACGACGCTCGCGAACAAGGCAAATGACTACGTCAAGGACAAGACCGGCGTCGATGTAAAGGCGACAACCGCCAAAGTCGGACAGGCAGTTTCCGGTGCGGCCAAGCAAACGGCCGAAGTCGCACAAAAGGCCGCGGTCGTCTCTACCCAATACGTTGCCGATCGCGCAACGAAGATGGCTACGCCGATCGTCAATGCGGCGAGGGCTGCTGGCAATTGGGTGCTCGGTCAGACATCGAAGTTCTTCGAATCGGGCAACCGCGGCGCCGCCGCAATTTCAAGCGGACGGGGCGACCATGGCGGTGCGAGCTATGGCACGTATCAACTTGCGAGCGCCGGCGGAGCAAATAGCACGCTCAACAAGTTTCTGAACTCTAGCGGGTATGCGTCGCAGTTTGCGGGACTGAAACCGGGCTCGCCCGAATTCAATGCCAAGTGGAAGGAGATCGCCGCGAACGATCCCATGTTCGGGCAGGCGCAGCATGACTTCATCAAATCAACGCACTTCGATCCGCAGATGGCGATGCTCGCGAAATCGGGCATTGACCTAAGCAAGCGCGGCGCCGCGGTACAAGACGCGGTGTGGTCGACCTCGGTGCAGTTCGGCGGTCAAACATCACTCATCAAGTCGGCACTGGCCGGCAAAGATCCGTCCAAGATGAGCGACGCTGAGATCGCAACCGCTATTCAGAACTACAAAATCGCTCACAACAACGACCTGTTCAAAAGCTCGAGCGCGGCAGTTCAGTCGAGCACGCTGAACCGTGCAAACACGGAACGCGATCGCCTTCTGGCTCTGGCGCAACCGCTTCCCTCGCCGTCGACGTCGCCTGGGGTCAACGTGCCTGCAGTCGGAGAGATGCCTGCCGCAGTGGCCACCTCAATGACTCGCCCCGCCGCGCAGGAGGTTCGGGTATCTGTGGACGCTGGCGACGTGGGCCCGACAGTCAGCGATCCCAAGATTGCCCGGCTGGTTAGCGGCGGTCTTAGCAACTAGGAAAAGGAGACGTTGGCGCGCGCACCCTCCCGCTTAAATTCAGTCGTGGACTTACACATAGCGGAGCCAAAGAGATGACCGTCTCGAGCGCGCAATACCTGAAACAGATTTACGACACGGCCAATGCGATCGGCCAGAAGGCCATCTCAAGCGACGCGATGATCGAGTTCGCGGGCTACGAGTCGATGGCGCTCATCGTGCAGGGCTTCCCATGGCCGGTGCTGACGAGCGGAGGTGAAATCGAAGTGCCGATGCCGCTTGGTGTCGCGCAGCAGATCCCGCAGCAGGCCAAAGTCAACCAGCAAGGCGCCGTCACCATTCAGGAGACGGTCGCCGGCTCCGCGTCGAACATCCTGCTGCAGATGCTCGCGGCGGGCGCGCGGTTCAATGGGAAGGTCTACAACGGCACGACCGACCAGTACCGCTTCTACCTCAACATCGTGGACTGTTTCCTGTCCTGCGAGCCGAGCGAGCGGAACTGGGATAACCGCGGATCGATCCTCACGCTATCCGGTACGCTGTTCTACCACTACTTCGGTGAAGTCGTTCCGGGGAATATCACGTCGTGATCACCAAGACGCTCGCCGAACTGGCGAGCGAATTCCTCTCGACTGATCGCCCGATCGGCACTGTCATCGATCCGGAGATCGTCACACAACAGGCGGTGGTAGCTGCTCGCAAGTATGCGGGCTACGGCCCTATCGCAAGCCTGCTTCCGCCTCCTCCACCAGCGCCGACGCCGCCCCCGCATTGCGAAGCGCCAAATTGGGGCGAGGACGCGCCGGGCACGATCGACGAGTACTTCACGCCGGCGATCTACGGATTGCCGTTTGGCTTCGGTCGCGTCGATCCGCCAATCGTCGCAGGCAAGCCGCTCGACCCGGTCGACTGGATTGACGGAACGACAGTCATTTCGCAAAGCGAGTGGGCTGTGATTCGGCCGCTCTTTCTGCTGTATGTCGAGCGCGAGCAGGCGCTGTACTTGGAATCCACGCGTGCTTTCGGCTCGGACGTGTACGGCCGGTCGAGTTCCGAAATCGACCAGGACATCGCACGGGCAGAAGAGGAGTTGCCAAATCGCGCCTTTGTGCAGCCCGTCATATCGGTGTAGGCCGTGGACATCATCATCGGCGGAAAACTCGTGCGCGGCGACCTCATCGTGTCCGCTGTCATCCGGTCATCGCTCGAGCCCGTTCCGCTGACGCTCGAATGCACGTTGCGCGTCGACGCATCGACCGCAGTGAGCGAAGGCGATTCGGTCATCGCCGGCCGCGACAACGTCGAATTCCAGGTCATCAAGACCCACGACAACAATAACGTCTCCGCCGTTCAAGGGACGCGGCCCTACGCGACAACGTCTTTCATCGCGGCCATCAAGGCGTGCGCCGGCGTGAGTTTTCAGAGAAAGACGGCCGTGATCATGACGTCGACGTCGCTCGGCGCCGTCTATCGCGCGTGCGGCGCGAGCGTTCAGGTCAATGCCGATTTCACGATCGACCAGTTCGCCTGCTATGTAGGTAACGTCCCGAGCATTCCAATCGCGCAGGTTCTTCAGGAAGAAGGTGGTGTTGTCTGCTGGACTGGTCAACAATTGAAATTCCTGCGTCTCGACGATCTGATGAAGCAGACTTCGGTCAAGCGAGTCGATGAAGACCGGACCGTGGACCTCCAAAGCAGTTTCCTTCAACGTCACGAGATCCCGTTCTTCTACTCTACGGACGATAGCGGCAACTTCGCCTATGGAAATCGGACGAAAACGCGCGCCGCGTTCTATATGCCGCGGCAAGACGCTCGTACCCTCGCCAATATGACGAAGGTCCTGATCATGCGCAAGCAGCTTAAATCGCCGTATGCGCCAGCGATTAACGCTGGACAGGTCATCACAGTGGTCGATACTCCCTTTGCGATCGTAACAGCGGCGCATGTCTATCAGACCGGTTCGGACGGCAGCGGCGCGAATGCGTATTCGAAGTTCTGGCTCGGGGGTCTTCAATGAACCTCCCGGCCCGCGTTCCTGGAATTGTCCGCGGCTATGACCCGGATACGCGGATGTGCCCCGTCGAAATCCCGGGCATCACCGACGGCGCCGTTCAGTTGCCGCTGGCTGAAATCGAATACCCGATTGGCGACAAGTCAGCAAACAGCGCGCACAACACAGAAATCGAGATTCTAGCCGGCGACACTGTTTGGCTTGCCTTCGAGAACGGCGACCCGCGGTACCCGATCATCACCGGCTACCGCAACCCGCGATCAGGAAATCCATCCGGAACGCGCCGATGGCACCACGCGAATATCGAAATGGTCGCCGACACGCTGATGCACTTTCAGGCGCCGAACATCACGATGGATACGCAGACACTGACGATCAACGCGTCGACGCAAGTCATCGTGAATACGCCGGTCGCGAAGTTCAGCGGCCAAGGCATCTTCCAGGGGCTGCTTTCCTTCCTGTCCGGCTTGTTCGGTTCCGGTACGGGCGGCGGATCGACGAACACGACCGATATCGACGGCGACGTCGGCTTTACTGGCGCGCTCAAGAACAATGGCGTGAATGTCGGCTCGACGCATAAGCACCCGGAAAACGGCGCAGGCAGCCTTACCGGTGACCCTCAATAAGGAGCCTTCATGGGCGCACTCATTTTCAATTTCGAAGACCTCTGTGGCGACGTCGCCCAGCAATCCCTATCGAAGTACTTCCAGGGCGCGGGCGAGCAACTCGTGCAGGCGACCGTCGACCCGCAGATTCGCACATCGTCCGATATCGCTTATAAGACAGTGGACCTTGCGTTCGCCGACGGCCAGCGCCTCACGTTGCTCGTGAAAGAAAGCGGTGACATCTTCTCGGTCCTGCTCAACGGGAAGGCATTCCCGCTCGTCTCGCAGGACGACCAGGAGGCGGCTATGTCCGAGCTGGTCAAGGCTATGGACGATGGCCGCGAGGCATTCCAAGCCGCGCTGGCCAAGACCGAAGCTATCGTACCAGCAACAATTCGTATGTCCGCGCCTAAGGTCGAGGCCACGCTTCAGGCGCGCCTCATGTACCTGAACGAGGCGATCGCAGCAACGAAGGCAAAGCTGGAGGAGTAATGGCCGACATTTGCGACCAAGCCGACGACTGCATCGATCTCGCGCTTGAGTGCGCGCGATCCGCCATTAGGGTGGTTCCCAAGCTGCCGGATAGCAACGGCAAATGCCTGAACTGCGAATCGTCCATCGATCCCGCGCAGCACTTTTGCGACGCCGAATGCCGCGACGACTTCGAGCGAATCCAAGCCGCTAAACGCCGTAACGGCACGCGCTAGAAACCGGAAAAAGCGCGGAAGTAAGGCATGTCGCCCTACTGAAAATGGTCTTGCAGAACGCGCGGGTAACGCCTGCGCCCGAGGCGAAACCACTTTCCATAGAGGAACGACATGCCACGCGCAATTTATAGCAGCGACGCAACCCGCAAGACCGAAGACTTCGTCGACGGACTTCGCGCGACTCAAAAGGGTCCGACGTTCGACTCCGCATCGGCGGAAGAATTCGTCGCCGGCGCAACGAACGAATCGGGTCGCGAAATCCCGAAATCGCTCGGCATGATCTTCGACCAGATCGAGAAAAAGGACGAAGGCACGCTGATCAAGGGCATCCTCGATGGTTGCGCCTCGTTCGAGCGTCAACACGGCGTCGCGCCGACGGCCGATGTGATCGAATGGGCGCTGCATCAAGGCTACGCCACCACCGATCAAGGGCGAAAGAAAGATGGAACCCTCGACTCGGCGACCTCGGTACACGGCGATCCGCTTTCGCTGCAACCGAACCGCGCGGTCATCGCGATCACCGCCGCGATCGCCGAAGCGATCCCGGTGGCGAACTATCTGCCGACCGACATCGGCTCGAATGAGGCGCGCCTGATCATCGTCTCACATACGGCCGGCCAAGCGTATGGTCAGTACAAGGCCAACGACAACATGGACGGCATCAATAGCGGTGGCATGTACGCCTCCGCTCAGCGCGTCCACACGCTGACGCTGGAAACGGCCGGCGCGAACTCGGGTTCGTACGATGGTCTTCTGACCACGATCCAGACGGACTCGGAACACTGCGATCAGACGGCGCCGGCCGCAACCTTGCTGCGCAATCGGCTGATCGGTTACGTCAACGGCATGCCGGCATTCAGCGAAGTGCCGCAGGACGGTACGCCGGCGACAGGTAACCTCGTCGGCTCGGTTACGATCGGCGGCACGACGTACAACCTGACGGGCACGATCACCTACGCGACGGGCGCCGTTGTGGTGACGCCGAGCGCCCCGCTTCCGGCAAACACGACCGTGATCGTCGAAGACTTCATGGATTACGAAATTGCGCCGGATCTCGTGCCGTACGTCAACACGAACGCGACGACCTTCAAGCTCTACGCGAGCCCGTGGCGCGTGCTGACGCAGCAATCGGTCGACAGCCGCACGCAGTTCGCGAACGAACTGGGACTCGACCCGGCTGCTGAATCGCTGATGGCGGTCCGCAATCAGGCTGCGAACGAACGGCACTACAACGTGCTGCTCAAGGCGATGCGTATCGCCTCGCGCCTGACGCCCTACACGTTCGATTTCTCATGGACGTCATTCGGCGAGCAGAAGACCCGCGCGCAGATCTGGCAAGACTTCTCCGCGGTCCTCGGCGCAGCCGACCAGGACATGGCGAACAACACGATCGATCACGGCATCACGCACATGTACGTGCCGACGAACGTGATGGCGCAGATCATCGCCCTGCCGCTGGAATTGTTCGTGCCGAGCGGCATCGTCGCGAAGCCGGGCATCTACCGCCTCGGCCGTCTCTTCGGCAAGTACGAGGTGTACTACGCGCCGAAGGTCGTCGCGGGCGCTGCAGGTTCGCCGACCGCACAGATCCTGTGTATCGGCCGCTCGACGCAAGTTGCTCGCTGTCCGTTCGTTCTGGGCGACGCGGTACCGCCGACGGTGATCCCCACCGCCTTCACGAAGCAGTTCGTGTCGGGCAACGCGTACTACGCGCGCAGCTTCACGAGCGTGAATCCGCATGGTCCGTCGGCTCTGGGTGTTGCGCTGATCACGGTCTCGAATCTGTTCTGACCGTCACCTCGGTGCCCGGCTTCGGCCGGGCTATCGCAATGCCATCAGGAGCAACCATGTCCCGCAGCAAATCCATGAAGGTTGGCACGACTGCGCAGAACGCGACGGCAGAGGCAACGGCCGACCGCGCTGCGGTCGAAGGCCTGTCGTTCCCACGCAAATTGCGCGTGACCAATCAAATGCCGATCCCGATCGTCTTTCCCGAGCTCGGCCTGTATCTGATCGGCAATACGCGTGTGCCGAAGCAGGGCGAAAAGAATTCGGACGACGTGAAGTTCACGAGCGAAGCGCAACTCAAGCGCCTCGAGGCGGACGCCGAAGTGCTCGCGAACATCCACAAGTTCGACCCGGCCGTGCTGATCGAAGAGATTGAAGCGCCGGCGGCAACAACGGCGCCGGCCCCGAAGCCTGCGCAACCGATGCAACAGACCGAAGCGCCTGCGGCCAACTCGGCGCCGGTACCGGCCGCAACCGAAACGCCGGCTGGCGTCTAGTCACGCAGTTTAAGGAGAGGAGCACATGTCTGCACCCTTCGTTCGCCAACTCGGCGCACAACCGGGCATCCAGCTTAATCCCGTCCAGGACAACACGGACGGTTTCTCGCCGGACAACTCGGATCAGGTCTTCGCGACCGTCATGCGCGCGACGCGCGGCCGCATCGACAAGCCGTTCGTCGTGGACGCAGGCACCGTCAGCGCCAAGCTGGGCCCGGGCGAATCGATGCGCGTCACGCCGCTCAACGAGGCATACGTTCATGTCGTCGAGGCGCTGAACAATGGGGCGCAGCGGGCTGTTATCTCACGCCTCACGCCGGCCGCTGCAGTACTGCAGACGATGTACGCCGTTACCAACCCCGTCGGTACCGGCGCGGTTCTCGTCGCGACGGTGGCCGCCGGCGCGGTGACGGGTGCGACCATTACGAGCGGCGGCACCGGCTATCCCGCCAACACCACGATCCAGATCGGTGGCCCGGGCACCGGCGCAATACTGCAAGCGACCGTCGTTGGCGGCGTAATCACCGCTGTCACGAAAATCGCGGGCGGCACCGGCTACACCGCTGCGCCGACGCTGACCGTGGTCGGCGGCACGACGACCGAGTATTCGGTCGCCGACGACGCGCCGGACGAGTTCCTCTTCTCGGTCGAGCACCTGGAAGCTTACAACGACGGGGTGTCGATTTCGTACCACGCAGACGCATTGCTGGACGCCAACGGCAATCCCATCGCGAATCCGTCGATTACGTTCCGCCTGCTTGACCCGAATGGTGTCAACATTTTCGGCGACATCGCCGGTTCGTTCGACCCCAACGCGGTCGACGACTTCAACAATAGCCTCTACCTGCCTGACGTGGTGGCTGGGCTGACCGATGCGCTGGTTGTCGTGGTAGGCGAGAACGCGACCGTCGTGCCGAACTCCGACGCATATGGCCGTGACGATAACGGCCTCGACCAATGGTCGACGTCCGAAGTGTTGGACTACTTCAGCGAAGGCGGCTTCGGCTATGCCGTCTCCGACTACACGAAGGCGGTCAACGCACTGCAGTTCACGCCGCTCGATTACGGCTTCATCGCGTCGTGCGGATCGCAGGCCGTCGCGCTGATTTCGCTGCTCAGCAACCTCGCGTTCAGCGTGAACACGACCTTCAAGCTTGACGTGCCGGGCACGCTCACGCCGGCGGAAGCGATCACGTGGGTTGCGCAACTGAGTCTGGTCGGCACGAAAGATTACTACTGCCACGTGTACTGGTCGCCCATCAAGAGCGCAGACCCGACCGGCATCAATGGCAACTCGGTGTTCGGCACGTCAACGTTCAACATTGCCCGCGCATGCGCGCGCAACGCACAGACCGACGCAAACGGCTTCGCGCCGAAGAACTTCCCGATCGCCGGGAAGGCATGGCCGCTCAATCGCACGAACATGTCGCAGATCTACACGCCGAGCGACAACGAGCTGAGCGACCTCGCCGCAGCGAAGATCAATCCGGTGCTGTTCACGAAGTACAACGGCGGCGGCCTCTACGTGTTCACGGATTCGCTGACTTCGGCGACGACGACCGTGTCGTTCAAGAAGTTGATTTCGGTGGCCGAGATGTCTTCGTCCATCGACGAGGATGTCGTTATGGCTGGCCGGGAATTCATTCAACTCCCGATGGCCGTCTGCATCAAGAAATACAACGACTACCTCAAGACGAAGTTCGAGGGCGCTCAATCCGCCGGGTGGCTGCAGCCGAGCACCTTTATGAACGGAGCGGCCTTTCAGTTCTCCGTCACTCCCAGCCCGACGAAGCCAGCCGACAACGTCATCGTGAAGTATTCGCTGCACTACGACGGCGTCGCGCGGCAGATCACGGTCACGCAAACCATTTCGAAATAAGGCGGACCCATGTACGAACTGACTTCCTTGATCCGGAACCTTGCCAAACCGAAGGCGCCGACCCCGACTCTCGACGACGTCACGGTGATCGACGAAGACGCCCAAAACTATGCGCTGACGAACATCGCCATCAATGTCGCCGCGGCGCTTCAGGAATGGGCCGACGCTGGCGACAGCGATCTGGACGATGGGGAGACCCTCGCCACGCGCCTGCTCGGTCTATTCATCGGACTGTCGAACCCGGACGTCGACGACGAGGAACTTACCGGCGACGAACAGGAGACGATGGACCTTGCGCTCGAGTCCGCGTGGGATTACCTGACCGACAAGGGCGTATCCGAAGACGATGCAAGCGCCCTGCTCAACGACTGGGACAACGACGCAGCCGTTCGCATTCGCGACCTCCTCGCTGCGACGCTGACGGAAGTCGATCCGGTCGAGGATATCGACGGATTCGCATTCGACGGCGCTGGCACGTTCGACGCCGTCTATCGCATGAAGACCGCGATTCGCGACGGTAAAAAGGTGCGCGTGAACAAACGCGTATCCGGCAAGGTCAAGCTGACGGCCAAGCAAAAACTGGCGTTGCGCAAAGCGTCGAAGAAGGCTCACACGGCCGCAGCCACGATGAAGCGCGTCAAGTCGCAACGCAAGTCCGCAGCGCTGTAAGAACGCCGCAGTCAGAAGTATAGGGCCGCGACTCTGCGGCCCTTTTTCACAGGCGCATCATGAATCCGGGAAACGGCTCCATCCTCACCTCGCAATGGGGCGGTCTCAATGACTTCCTCATCGCGAAGTTCTACGCGTGCGATGAGAACGGCGTGCGTCTACCAGACGAACCGACGGAGGTGCACGCGCCGATCAGTGACGGCCATCGCGAGATGACGCTCAACTGGCAATCGCCGTTTGAAGCAACGAGCCCGGACACGAAGGCGCCGGCCCTCGCAGCTATGCTGCAATCGGGCGCGCTGGCGACAGTCCTTTCCGACCTTACGTCGGCCGCCACCGGCACGAAGCCCACAGCAGCGCAAAACAATCAGCCGCCATCAACCGTGCAGGACGCGCTTGCATCCCTCAAAGGGCGCACGGGCATTACCAAGCTGAATAGCACGCAGATTTTCACCGGCATGGCGCCGATCCGGTTCACGTTCAACATTCACTTCCGCGCGATCGCTGATTCGTACACTGAAGTCGAGCTGCCGGTCAACCAGTTGAACTATTGGGCCGTGCCAAAGAAATTGAGCAAGGATTCGATCGTGAAGCGCGTGACCAGCGCCGATCAAACCGCAGGGGGATACATCAAGGCGCTGCTGCCCTCGCTCGCGCCGACGATGATCGCCTTCCAGTACAAAACATACACCTATGCGCCGCTCGTCATCGAGTCGATCGGCGATCCCATCACGGCGCCGATCTCGCAGAGCGGATATCACACAGAGAAAATCATTCCGATCACGCTCTGCACGCTGACCGCACTCGATCGGGATGACTTCATCGCCATCGCATCCCCTGGAGCATCAAGTTGATCGAATTTCGCCCGCTACGCACGAAACGGCTCGCCCTCAAATTGCAAGAGATTGCGATAGGCGATGCCATCAGCCTCGCCGCGATTCCTCCTTCGATGTACGAGTCACAGACGACGCGGTTCCTAACGAGCGTCATCAAAGAAGCAGAAGCGGCCACACCGAATCACGTCACTGACCCGCGAGCCATGACGGTTCAGGAGCGCGGCTTCGTCGTTGCACACTACATGGCGCACGTGTCCGAGACCGCCCCTGACTTCATGATCGGCGCCGGCCGATTCTCGAACTACCTCGTCGGGCAGCAGCAAAACGTGGTTCCGACGTTCCCAGCGGGCGACGTAGGCGGCGACGCGTGGTCGCTTGTGCCGCTCATCGGCGCAGCTGCGGAATCGATTGAGGAACTGCACGGCGATCTGCTCGGTATCAGCGGCGAGTACCACTGGATGCTCGGTTGCATGGCCTCGCAACTGCGCAAGGCCGGCGACACTCCGCCAGATCCGGTGACCGATACGGGCTATGGCGACTGGCTTCGCGACCGCATGTTTGTGTTCCATCGCTACCCAGAATCCGACTTTATCCAGATGCTCGTCATGTACCGCGAAGCGGTTCGCAAGACGCGGCACTTCTTCAACATGGACATCAACGGTGACGGGGTGATCTTCCTAGAGGAGGTCGAAAAGGAGGCGGTGGCGACGTTGCCACCGGCGCGATTTCCCGTTAGCTCCTGTCTCTCGGACTTCTCGCTTCGAATGGGTGGAAAAACTCCAGCAGTTGGCGAATAACCTCGCTCTATATTCCCCAACATCGCTTGCCGAGGCGAAGCGTACCCCGGTGAGCGAAGCAGAGGCATTTTTCGCATCGAAGGCCTTTCAGGACTTCCAGAAGGGCCGCGAATCGGAACTGAAACTGCAACTTGCGCTGGTCAATCGACTGGACGCCATTCACAAGGTTCTGGCACGAAGACCATAACGTGCACACAGGGGAAGGCATGCCGCCGAGCGACAACAAGGAAGTGGTTGATGCAATCCGGGCGCTGCAAGCCGATCTCGACACGCGTCACACGGAAAACATCGGCAAACAGGCGGAGATAGATCAGAAGATCGGTGCCATTTCGGACCGCCTGGATCAGGTTCTGACATCAGCGTTTCCCGATGGCGATGCTGACAGTCACCGCCTTTATCACGAGAGTCTCATTAAGCGAAATCTCGCGCGCGAGCATCTGTGGAACGAGGTCAGAGCAAAACTGATCACTCACGGGCTATTGGCAGCGGCCGGCGTGCTCATGCTCGCCCTCATGCACTACGCGAGCACCACCCTTCAAAAGCCATGAAACGAGTCCTCTACTGGCGTAAGGCGCATAAGCGGCACAGCGTGCGCGCACTGATCGTCGGCTCCGTGATTTCTGCCTTGGGAGCGGCATGGGCCGCACTGCCCGGCGCCCTTGTCGATCGTATGCCCATGTGGCTCGTGTTAAGCGTCCCTGCTGTGATTTTCGCCCTCGGGCTGATTGGTGCATATACGCATCAATCGTCGTTGGAGGACTGATGCCGTTCCGCCCCGGTAAGCGAAACCTCGCCGCGATCATCGGCTCTGCTGCTGCGGCCGGTGTCGTTGCGCTCACGAGCTCGAGTGAAGGCGTCCGACTCACGCCATACAACGACACCATCGGCGCGCATGTGCAAACCGTTTGCTTTGGCGAGACGAACGTCCCAATGCGCCCGTACACACTGGCCGAGTGCAAGCAGATCCTGTCGACGAGCCTCGCCGGCTATGCAGATTCCGTTCGCTCTTCGACGCCAGGCTTCGATGATCTGACCGATGGCCAGAAGGTGGCAGCCGTCGACTATGCGTACAACCGCGGTGTCGGCGCGTGGCGCGCGGCAGATTCCGCGGACGGTCCGAGCATTCGCACCGCGTACGTCGCGCGCGATTTCCCGGCCGCTTGCGACCTGTACATAAAGTGGGCGAAGGTCAAGCGGCGCGGTGAATGGTTCGACTGCTCGGACCGCGCGAACAACTGCTACGGCATTTACACACGACGCCTCGCCGAGCGCGCGGCGTGTCTTGGAGAATGACCCATGTCCCCGTATTTACTCACCGGTCTCGCTGCGGGTCTGCTCGGCATTGCAATCGGTGCCGGTGGCGGGTATGAATTAACCGCCAATCACTACCGGGCGGAACTCTCGACTGAGCAAGCCGCGCACGCGCGCGACAACGAGCAGCATGCCAACGACCTCAATCTGATCTCCAAGGCTGCCCTCGACGCCGAGAACCGCGCTATCGACGCACACACCGTCGCCGAGGGCAAGATCGCCACGCTCGACGATCAACTCACGAAGGAGAAACAGGCTCATGAAGCGGACAACGCTCGTAATCGGGCTGCTATCGCTGACGGTTCTCGCCGGCTGCGCATCGCAGTGTCCAACTTCCATCCAGCCAGTAGCGAACAAGCCGGTACTGGCACCGGCGCCGGCAGCATGGGCGATGGTGCCAGTGGAACAGCAGACCTCGCACCAGCGTTTGGAGTCGCTCTTTTCGGGATCGTCGACGACGCCGACGGCGACCGCGCCAAAGTAGTCTATTTGCAGGGCTATATCAGCCAGCTTCAGCAGTCGGGATTCATCGCCAAGCCTGATTAACCTATGCCGAAGGGCGGCACGACGGAGTGTATTTACCGAACAGTGCCGCCACGAACGGATCGCGGCGTATCAGTTCGCCGCGCGCCTCTACTTCGCGCAAGCGAGCGCGCGCCTCGGCGATCATCGCAGCTTCGGGATCGTCCCGGACAGCATCAGTCACGGGATCATGCGCTACGACGTCCTCGCCCGGGCCCAACGCCCAGATGTTCGTATTCGGGCGCCCCGATTGAATGACCTGGCCGGCGATGTGGACTTCGGCTCGTCGCGTCTTGATGAGCTTTCGCACTACATCGAGCGTCATACCGGTCTCCGACGCGAGTTGCTTCATGGTCCTACCGCCTCGACCGAGAGCCTCTTCAATGGCCGCCCAGTGAATGTCGTGCTTCTCAGACGGCGTTGGTCCCTTCTTGATGAGGCCCGCGCGAAGCGCACGCTTGCGGATGTCGGGCTTGTTGCGGCCGGGGATTTTAACTTTAGTGATCTTGATGCCGCGCTTCAGTTGGGCATCAATGCTCTCGTCTTCTTCCGATGTCCAGCGTTTAAACATGGCAGGTTTCCCTATCGTTGTGGGCGACGAGCGCCGCACCCATGATTGCATTGCGTACCCGCACCACTGCTTTTGACATCTCGCCTTGAGTGCATAGTCCGAGTTGAATGCGATACAGCTAAGTCGGATCGTAGCCATGTCGTTCTGTGAGCCAAGGAGTTGGTAGAATGTTTTGTCTTCCTAAGACCGCTTGGCCTCCGACTTTCCGACACTTTCGAGCGCCCGCCGGCCCGCGGAGATTTGCGCTGCGAGGTTATTCCCAATGTTGAGCGCGATAAGCGCTTCTGAGAGCCGCAATCCGTTGTCGATCGTGTACCACTGTTCGAGCGACGCGTTGCCCACGCGCAGGGCGTTGAACGCGGATTCGACGGAACCGAATAATTCCGCCTGCTTGGATGCCGGCATCAGATGCGATCCCGCCATTGCCCATTGCAACGCATTCGTCGATATTCCTTTCGGAGTGTGCCGTTTGCCGCGGCCCTTACTTTTGGGCATGGCCAAGCTCGCAAACGACCGGCGCGGGGCCGTAATACAAACGGAAATGTCCGATGCCGATCGCGCCGCTGGTGGCGAACAGGAACACGAGAAAACCGACTAGGGCGAACGTGCGTGGTATGAATTTCATGTCGGCGATCCTTCAAGGGTATCGATGACTCCAGGGTGTCCGCCGTCGGCGTATCCGGGCCGCATTTCGTTGTTTTGACCTGTCACGGTCGCATGCCAGTTCTTGAGAACCGCCGCGGCCGTGATGACGTGGTGCTCAGACTTCTCGCGATTACCGATCGCCATGGCCGTGAGCGCTTTGGCCAGCAGGTAGCCGATCAGCGCATTCCAGTCCGCGTTCGTCTTGCCGGCGTCGTGCTCGCTTCCCCACCGCTGCTTCTGGTGCTCCGCTTCGATGCTCACCGCGCGCAGGAAGTCGTTCGCCTGCGGGGTGTTGATAATCGCGCTCAAGCGCTCGACTTCGGCCCGCGCTTCGTCACGCTCGCGCCGCAACGTCTCGATGGCGTCATGCGCTTCGATTGCCCAAGCGTTGAGCGTGTCCACGTCACCTGGTCCATAGTTCGACATGTTCAACTCGATGTGCCGCGCAATCAGGTCGTCGTGCTTACCGGTCATCGCCGCTCTCCTGCTGTTTGGCTGCCTTCCGCTCGGATTCGAGCGCGGCTGCGGCCATCAGACTGACTTGCAGACCGAGCGCGACCGAGAGGCGCGCGGCGAGCACGAGGCTCATCTTGTAGCCTTTGTGGTTCTCGACTTCCCACACGTAGGACTTCGAGCAGCCGGACGCATCAGCTACTTCGTCGAGCGTCATGCTGAGCGCTTCGCGGCGCGATTTGATCAGGTCGCCAAGGGTCACGCAGCACCTCGCTGTTGCATGTAACCAGCCGCGTATTCGTTGTCGTACTTCGCGCGCTCTTCGGGTGTCCAGTGATGCGCCGCGCCATGCGCCTTCGCTTCGCTGATCGGAACCCATTCGTAACAGGGACGCCCGTTGCTGACGACGTAAGAGCCTTGCGAGCGCTGGAACACCGGAATCTGCTCACCGTGCTTCTTCGTGACGCGCCGGTCTCCGACGCGGGGCTTCGGACGGGTCGGGCCATAGCTGATATGGATTCTCACGCCTGCGCTCCTGTCGTTGAGGCGGCAAGAGCGCGCTCCGCCCATCGCACGACTTTCGTGAAAGTACGGAAATCGCAAGGACAGAACGTGTTGTTCGTGCTAAACGTCTGATGCCAACCTTCCCGCATAGCCGCTTCGGTTAGCGGTGCTTTGCGTTCGGGAGCCGAGCCGCGCGGCCCATAGATGCCCGTTCGCTTGTCGGGATCACCCATGTGCTCGCGCTCGAGTGCCGCATAATCCGTCTCGCGCGCTTCAGCGGGTTCCGATGCCGATTGCGATTGCCCGGCAAGTAGGCAGCGGATTGCAGAACGCGACGCATACATGCGATCCCTCAAACCCGCATCCGCCAGTTCGTCGCCGCAGTCGCCGCCCGCGATCAAAACGCTGTGAATCGCGGCATGCGCGTCGGTCATAACCGCGTTCGCCTCATCGCGCTCTCGCATGACACGCTTTACGGCGAGCGGAAGACCATCAATCGTCGCGGATGTATCGGGACCGATATGGGCGGCGCATTGTTGAATGCAAAGTGCTTGGCGATGCGCGCTCATTACAGCAGCGTCCCGCTCTGCGATCATCTCGGCACGCGCAGCATCGTCCTCGCTCAGATAGTCAGCCAACGCACACGCAAAATCAGCCGCGAGCTTTTCCGCGATATAGCGCGCGAAGTCATGCCGACGAAGGCGCTTCGAGAAAAACTCGGCGATATAGCCGCGACCGCCCTCGCTCGTGCTCAGGTCGTGGCTGTCGATAGCCGGCCGCGCATCTGAGGCGGTCGCGCGCGCACTAAGAATCGCCGTCAGCCGCTCTATTTCTTCCTGCAACGTCTCTACTGTGTCAACTGGCGCGACGCCGAGCACGCGCCGGATCTGTGCAACATGCTTCGTTTGGAACGAGACGCTCTCTTCCGCGCGCTTCAGTTCCGCCGCCCATTCGCCTACCGCGACACCATTGATCCGCTTCTCAGGAACCGTCGCGTCCCCGGACGGCTTGCCGACAGAAGTTGCTAGCATGTGCATACCTGCTTCGTCGAGCATGGCATCGGCGATCGCGACAAGATTAGGTCTCGAATTCGAATAGGTCATCAGATTTGCTCCGAGAAACCCGCCGCCAAAAGGGCCGGGAAGATGTCAGGAAGTTCGAAGAAGTTGAGCGCTCCCTTGCATGGAACGAACGGCAGCGGACGCGCGTCCCGTAGGACGAAGCCCTTCGCACCCATATACCACTGCGACTCGCTCCAATCGACGCAATCGACCAGCGTCGCCGCGCCAACGACGCCGCCGCGTTGAAGTTCTTCGAACGGCGGCAATTTGATGGGGATATCGCACGCGTAGAGGAAGTCGCACACGTCTTCGTACTCGCGGCGCGTCAACCCCATGCTGGCGTGAATCAGGAATTCGCCCCGGAACTTCGTCGCCCAGGTGCGGTTCTCGACGTCCTTGATTAGACCCGTGGCGTATGCTTGCCGGCGCGCCTCATCACCAAAAATATCGGGCCGCACGATGAGCCAAGCCCACGGCTGGCGTATCGATAGGATCTTCATGCAGATGCCCCCGCAAACATGTCTATCGTCTTCGTATCGCGAGTCGGCAGCGATTCGAGCGCGGAAAGGACGTCTTTCAGCTTGGTCTGCCCATCCCCGCCATACGCCAGTTCTTCACCGCACCAGCCGTGCGCCTTCAGGTCCGCAATGCGCGTGACTTCCGATCCGGTCGTAATATCGGCGGCCTCTTCACGGCAGATCTCATGAGCCTGCGCGTCCGCGACCGCGCGCGCGTCCGACTCACTTTCCGCCATAACGACGGCCGTATACGCGATCGTGACGAAGAAGGGTTTGAGTATCGGCGCGCTCATGCCGTCACCGTACCTTTCGCTGCCGCGTCCATCTCGGCACGCACTTCAGCGGGGATGTCCCATGCAGAGACGGACCAGCAATTCAGCATGTCTGGAAACGACGCCTCTACTTCGGCAAGCAGCGCCGCGCGATGCTCCTGAAACGCCTTCTGCGCATCATTCCGCGACTGGCGCTTTGGTTCGAAAGCGGTGGAAAACTGCGCCTTCGTGCGATCGAGCTTCTCCTTCAGCGCTTGGATTTCACTCTCAATCGCTTCGCACGCTGCATTTCGGTTTTGCCACTCCTGCTCCATCGCCTCGACAGCCGAGTCGCGGTTCTTCGCGAAGATTGATTGTTCCGCAGCCTTTTCGGCCGCATCGCACGCAGCCCGATAAAGTCGACGGCGAGCGGCATATGCTCGGTCACGGATCTTCTGCGCCGCCTTGTTGGCCGTCTTTTGTTCACGGGTGAGCCTGCTCATTGCGCATCTCCGCTAAGTTGAGCGATCAGCAAGCGCTCGTCATCCGTTACCGGCCGGATGACGCCCGCGTGCATGTGATCAATGTGCGGCGCGATTTTTGCGCGGTCTGCCTCCGCGAGCGTCGGTAGCTTCGGCGCGAGTTTGTGCAGCAATTCAGTCAGATCCATTTGATTTTTCCCCTTATGCGGACTCAGGCGGCTTTCGGCGGTACGCTCGACCATTCGGCGCGCTTTGCCATTCGGTCATACAGAACCGTGTTCGCAGCCATGGAAAGGTTGAGGCAATAGTCGGTCGGGATATAGACGACGTCGTCGCACCGCTCGAGCATGCTCGGCGGCAAGGAGCCGTCTTCGGGCCCGAAGACATACATCGCGCGCTCCGGGTGCGTCAGTGCCGGAAGCGGGCGCGCCGAGTCGATAAACTCGACAGCGATGACCCGGCAACCAACCGGCACGACCGACAAAATGTCGCTCGTCTCAATCACCGGAACGTGCCGGTGCGCTTTTTGCGTATCCGTGCTCGACATCGAGAAGCGCGCACCCTGAAGCGCAACCAGGCCAGCGCCGTAGCATCCCGCGGCGCGCATCACCGCTCCGAGATTCTTCGGGTCTTTCGGGCGATAGAGCCCAATCGCGGCGTAGCCCCTCATTTGGTGCCCCGGAGCTTCGCCGCCTTGCGCTCCCGCTTCGCAACGGCAGCGTCTATGCGCGCATGCGCATCGCCGTCGAGGCGCGCAGGCACCGGGGCCTTGAATTCGATGGATGGATTTTTTCGACCGGCGCCGCGCCCGTTGTGAACTGCTTCGATCACAGCTGCCGTTAGATTGAGATTGACCTCGGGCTGCGGTTTATCGACGATGGTGTAGATACCATTCGGCTGCTGCAGAATCTCCATCTCGAAACTGCCCGACGGTTTCGTTCTAGTTGTCATGCTGCGACCCCTATCCGGCCTTCGCTTATCCATTCGGTCTGGAAGGCCTCGGGCAGGCCGGACGGCATCGATGTCGCGCTGCCCATGACGATCACCGTATCGACCTCGCCCTTCGCGACGATGTCCTGCAGCCAGTCGATCAGGTCTCCGCGGCCTTGCCCGACGAGAAGGTCATATCGATCGAGACACAGCACACGCGCGCCCGAGAAGTGCGAAATTGCTTCGGCAAAATGCGCATTCGCGCGCCATTGATACGACTCCGATTCCATGTGGTGTGGATGGCCGTCGACCGTCAGGCTCATGTCGTTCTCGATCTTGGCGACCGGCCAATAGGATGCGGCCGCACTCGCACGGAGGCGGTCATTGAATGGCGTAAGAGCATCGGCCATCAGTTCGGCCGGGATGCCGCTCGGCGCCAGATCCTCCGCGATTGCGAGCCATGCCACGACTGACCTGTGATGCGCCAGTGCGTCGATCGTCTTTTGCGCCGCAGCCTTCGCCGCGTCCTTCAAGGCCTGCGCGGCATCGAATTGCGCGCGCGCCGCCTTCCCGGCTTCCGTGATAGCGTCGATTGCCGCTTGCGCTGCCTCGATCTCAGCAGTGCTCGGCGCTTCCAGCGCATTCAGCGCGGCCAGGGATGCCGCCGCAGCTTCAGCGTCCGCTAGGTCGCGCTTGTCGTTGGTGACGGAGTTCTGCATCGTCTTGAGCGCGCTCTGATATTGCGGCAGCTTCGCTTTCGCATCGGCGTCGGCAATCTTCTCGACCTGAACAAACTCAACGAGTGCGCCGTCTTTCATTTCGGCGAGGGAGGCGCAGTGCGGACAGACGAGCGGCGTCTTTGCCGTGCCGCCTTCGGCGAGTGCTTGTGTCTCCGCGACCTTCTGAGTCCAGTTCGCGAGCTCAGCTTCGTCGGTCGCCAGTTTCGCCTTGATCGCATCGATGCGGCCGGCTTTCGCCGTCAGGTCGGCGCGGTTCTTCGACGCCTCGTTGAATACACGAGACTTTTCGTTCAGCGCGCCAAGTGTCTGGCTCGCGACACCGTATTCGGCGGTCTTCTGTTCGACGAGCGCTCGCGCGGCCGCGATATCGGAGTCGCTATATACGGGAACGTCGGCTTTCCATTCCGGGGCTTTCTCGCTGCCCCACGACTCTCCTGTCACACCCTTCCACAAGGCCTTTGCGTCGCGCGCTTTCGCCTTCGCTTCGTCGCTTGCCTCACTGAAACTCGCGGCGACCAGCGGAGCAACCATCTTCACGAGCGCAGCGTCGTGCCCTTTGTCGATGAGGCGCTTCGACACCGCAGCGGCGCTCCGATCGACCTTCGTCAGTTCGAACAGGTAGGCTCGGCGCTCCTCGGCGCCGATCTTCGCGAAGCGGGCCGGGTTCATTACGAACGGCATCGCGGCTTGCATGGCCTGCATCTGCCGCATGGACAGATCGCCCATTTCGAACGTGCGCGTGCCTTTGGGGAGTGTCAGCGTCGCCGACCCACCGTCGAGCGCGATGCGCACTGCGCCGAGTTTCTCGCCGCGGTGCAGGAAGTTGGCGAACTCCGACTTCTTCAACTGCTCCGCATCCTTCTCCCCGCCGCGCGTGACGCGGTTCGCGAGCGTGTGCTCAAGCACTTCGGCGAGCGAACTCTTTCCCTGCCCGTTCTCGCCGCTGATCCATAGGATCGCCTGATTGACTTCGATACAAACATGTTTCAGCGCGAGCACGTTTTCGACTTCTATCTTTGTAATGCGCATGAGAATCCTCTTAACAGGCTTTAAATAGCCTATCGTGGTTATTCTTGGGCGTGCAAATTCAAACGTTGTAAGAACGACTGGGCCGCCGGGTCTGCGGTTGCGACCTTGCTTGTGCCTGGCGTGCGAGTTCCGCGACTTCCTCCTTGTGACTTTGGATCGCCGCGTCGATGCGCTGCTTCATGTCTTCTGGCATACGGGCCTTCAGGTCAAGCGCCGAATCGTAATCACCTTTCGCAGCAAACGCGATCGCCATCTCAAGCGAGTCTTCGTGGGTGTAACTAACGCCGCCGGCATGATTCTTCTGACCCACATCGTCGAATTCCATGCCGACCTGCGCCGGCGGCGTTGTCTTCGCGACCGGTGATGCTCCCCTCGGCGTTACGCCAGCGGCAGCAGGTTCGTTTTCTGCGGGCGGCGTTGCCTCGGCGGCCTGAGCAGGGCTTGTCCCGGCGGCGGACACCGGGTCGGCTGCCTGCGGCGTCACATCGGTCGCATCTACCGTGGTGGCGTTCTGCGTGTCTTTCCTCGTGCGCTGCGGCTCTGGCCCGGCCGTGCGAGGCGCGGCGCCGTCGCGCAACGCGTCGACGTCGGCGACATACTTGCCGTCAGGCTGTTCCTTGACGTCGATGATCGTGTCTTCGAGTTCGTCCGTGGTCGGCAATCCCATGAGCAGTTCCGGCGCGTAGATCCGGCCGAAGAACGCAGCGGTTCGGTACCGCAGCATTTGATCGGGCATCGTCTTCCACTTCGATCCATTCTTCGTGTACCAGCCTTCCATCACCGCCATGCCGAGCGACACAGGAGTCGATTCGAGCCGCTCGCCGGTCGCCTTCTCGATGCACCATGCGATGCACTGGACATCCTCGATTTCGACCGACGTCGTGACCTCATGCCTAACGTTTTTGCCCCTGTCGTTCTCCCGCCACTCGAAGCCGACATGATCGACCTTCCGCTTGCCGAGCTTTTTCATTTCGAACCGCAGTTTGGAGAACTGTCCGCAGTTGTTGATCTGCGCGATGATCCACGGCGATGACCACGACGGGCGCCCTTCGATGATGTGCAGGTTCTGCATTACCATCAACGGGTCCGCGTTCATCCGCAGCGCCATGTTAAGCGCGACCACGCAGTTCGAGAGTGCCGACGGATTTTCGCGGCGCTCTTTGAGATCGCCGTACCGGTCATACTTTTCGATGACCAGCTTGTAAGCCGGTGGCACTAGCGTTCCCGAAGCGAGAAGGCGAGCAGCGCGCTGCATCAATTCGAACGATTCGAGCGATCCGAAGCCCGGAACGACGGGCGCGAGTGTTGGAGATACCGGACGGCGTATTTCCTCGAGAGTTGCCTCAGCCATGGAAATTCCTTTGTAGAGATAGTGCGACTATGCGTGGTACGGGCAGATATCCCATCCGGCGCAATAAACGGGAGAACACATAACGGTTCCCGGCGCAGGCCGGAAATCGCCCTCTTTCAGCATCTTCGCGGCCATTTCAATCATCCCCGGCCGTTCATCTGTACCGAGCAATGCCGTGCGCACGTCACGAATATCGCTGACCGCGATGTCGCCCGATTTACCAGTTGAGATGCCGCAGATTTCGGCGGGTGCTTCCATCGAGCGCTGGAGCTCGACTTCCGTCATGATCGTGTAGATACCAACCTGCAAATGGTGCGCGCCAATCGTAGCGACGCGTTCGCCGTCGTCGCCATAGCCGACAGCCTGGAGTCCGGTCTTGATATCGCGGACGTTCTCGTGGAAGACGATCGTTTGATAGCCTTGCCTGTCGGCCAGTTCGCGCGAAACTTCCTTGACGCTTCCATCATCCCGGACCGAGTACGCACGCTGGCGAACACGGTCGATCGTGCCAGTGGTGACGATCGTTCCGTGCTTCGTGTTGATGTGCAGGTCTTCACAGCGCACTTCCACCGCGGTGTATGTGACGTGCGGCGCGATCTCGTGGCAGTACCGATTGACGGACCGCGCGACAATGCTTTCCGCGGCTTTGAACTGGGCGCTCGAGTCCCAATTGAAGTCGGAGGCCAAGCGGTCTTAGGAAGACAAAACATTCTACCAACTCCTTGGCTCACAGAACGACATGGCTACGATCCGACTTAACAATGCGGTGCCGGCATGAATCGCCGTTCCGATCTGGGCAATGCCGGAGGACGGCTTGCGAATTTTGTCGATATTGGCGAATCGCCAACTAAGTGGGCATGAGAACAGCGTCTTCCACGACGAGGCACGGACAACGCCTAATATCTCTGCAGGAGCGGTTGTGTATGGCACGGGAACGGTCTTGATGGCGATTGCGGGATGCAATCATCAGGACTCATATTAGCCATATACGCATATAGACGCAAGAACTTCAGCATCGAATTGCTGACGCGTCCTTTCGGACGCCCCTACCTTATTCTTTACTGCCCTTCCCAGACTCGGCATGCTCTTTGATGACCTCGGCAACGAAAGCATCCACGCGAACCCGTTCGTAGACAGGTAGCTTGCTGTACCGGGCGACATCATAGTTGACACGGGCCATCTCTGGGCTCATCAGCAGTTCTCCGGCTTCTCGGCCGAACGCAGCGGCAATCTGCTGGAGCGCATCAATCGTCGCGGCGACCTTGCAATTAAGGATTCGCCCAATAGTCGTTTGTCCCAAGCCCGAGGCTTTCGCCAGCTTGACCTGCGTATCAAGGCGCGGCGTCCCATGCATCCACGCTTCAAGTGTCTGCGAAAGTTGCTCTCTCAATACTCGTTGCTCAGGCGGGAGCGAACGAGGCTTCGGCGCAGCCTTTTTTGCTGGTTTTGGACTGGCTCGTGAGCCGCGCTCTGGCTTCGCTGCAGCTCGGCCGGCGGGCGTTTTCGTCGTTTTTGATGTTGACATGTTAGTGAAACACCGGTAGTTAGGCTAAAAGTAGCCATACACGGCGAATCATAACGGTCTTTTTGGAGCGGTGCAACGAAATGGGGACAACCAGTGTGTCGTGGGCCGCTTTCGATGTTGTATGATTAGCCATATAGGCATATTGGAAGCCCTATTACGCCGAACTGCCGGAAATACTGGAAGAATTTACATATGGAATCGCAATACGAGTTCGTGATGCGCGTCGGTCCCACGTTGTTTTCGCGTCGCCGTCGGGAACTGGCGCAGATATCGGGGGTGTCTCTGGATACGCTTAACAAGATATTCCAGCGGCAGACCAAGAATCCGAAATCGTCGACCGTGCAGTCTATCTATGATGTGCTGGTCGTAGAAGAACGGAAGGCGTCTGCATCCGATACGGCGGCGTTCGCCCCTGTCGTCATCTGACAGGAGAATGTCTGATGTCGACTAATATGGACCACGCCGCGGTCATCGAATCGATGTGCCTCACATGGCGGCATGACTTCGGTGTCGATCGCGTAACCAGCGAGCAAATCGTTGGCGCCGGTATGACGGACGAGGAACGCGACTTTCTGCGTCGTGAGATGGGCCAACTTTTTGAGCATCATATCGCACCGGCCGTACGGCAGGCCGTCGAAGCCGAACGAGAGGCGTGCCTCGCGATCGTCGAGTCGCACGGTAAAGACCATGCGAAGGTGCGACTCATTGCGGGTGATATCCGAGCCCGGAATGACGCTTCGGACAACCGGGCAGGATAATTTTCTCCCCTACGGCGAGTTTTCCATTTAAATAGCTTATCATGGCTATTCATGTGCGAAGCGCGCATACTCGCCGCTCTAAAGCCCCATCTGTTGTCGCCGACGGATGGAATCGCTACCGTTAGAGCGCAGTGGGAAGGGGCGGATACCCCGCAAGGGCCTCCACGTCGATCTAGCGCGACGGGCGACTCCCCTTCTTCCCACTGCGCAAGGGACCATTGCATGGTTTTTTGCCACCCTCCGTAGCTCTCGTCCATTCGCGGATCGCACCCATTTTTTGCCCCGCTCCAGTCGACTCGCGTCGACCGGCGGGATTCGTTCGCTTGTTTGAGACATGCATGGAAATAGATCAACCGTCGATACCCGCGAGGGGTGAGCCCATCTTCCCGAACCGACTCGGGGAAAAATAATGAAGCGTCCCTCGTTCCAGTTCTATCCTGGTGACTGGCAGGCCAACAGCAACTTGCGACGCTGCACGCGCGTCGAAAAGAGCGTCTGGTTGGATGTGCTTTGCCTTATGCACGACCAGGAGGAGTACGGCGTTCTACGCTGGACCCTGAAGGAAATCGCCGAGGCCGCGCACTGCAAGGTATCGGAGCTCAAATCGCTGCGAGAGAAAGGCGTGCTTAAGGGCGCCGATAAAGGCGAGACGTGCACACCACATATCTACGTCCCGCGCTCGGGGCGGAAAGATGGACCACCGGTCACGCTCATAGCGGAGCAGGACGGCCCGCTTTGGTACTCGTCACGCATGGTCGAGGACGAGCACAAACGCAAGCACAGCGGCGGCAATACGCGCTTCGTTGCTGGTGGTGGTGACGCAGAAAGTGAGCAAAAACCGCCCGCTGCGGGTTCACCAAGCCATGGGCATGGTGAAGGTCAAAGTGAAGGTCAAGGTGCCCCGCAAGGTGATGAACTACCCCCAAGGCAAGGCGACGGCGCTTCAGCTTCTTCTTCATCTTCACCTACGGTTAACACCCAAACCTCTGTCGAGCTGGCGCTCGACGGCGGGGAGATCGGAAAGACCGCTTTGACCGAAGCCGAGACGATCGCGGGCATCTTCGAATATTGGAAGCGTGCGACCGGCCAAAAGAAGGCGCAGCTAGGCGACAAGAGGATCAAGGTCATCCGCGCCGCGCTTCGTTGGGGCTACTCGCCCCGCGACCTCTGCCGAGCGATCCAAGGGTGTGCGCTGACGCCACACAACCAGGGCGTCAACGATCGCGGGCAAAAGTACCTCGGCCTTCATGTGTGCCTAGGCAGCGAGGATCAGATCGACCGTTTCATGGCGAACAGCAAGGCTCCTCCAGTCGCGCCCGACAAGCGCGTATCCGGGCAAATACAGGGATGGTGGAAAGACGACGAACTTGCGAAGCAGCAAGCCGCGCTCGTCGGCGTCAGCGGACCTCATCCGACCGACTCGCGCGATACGTGGCATGCGCGAATACGGGCCGCGATTGAAAACGGCGGCAAACCGGCCGCGTCGGCCGCCGCGATCCCGTGTGTTGCGCCGGCCGAGTCCGCGCCGCCGAAGGTCGAACTGACACCTGAGCAGATCGCCGAGCGCCGCGCCGCGCTTCTCGCTGTCACCCCGGGCCTGAAGTTTGGAAGCAGCATGGGGCCGACACAATGAGCGCGCGGCGATAATCTTTTTTGAATGGGAATAGACATGGCTGAAGTCATCGACCTTGGCGAATATCGCGTCGAGCGCAAACCGCATCGCCCGTTCGACGGAACGTGCCAACACAAGCATCTCACCGTCGACCAGAACGGCGGCATCATCACATGCGATGACTGTGGCAAGCAGATCGACGCGTTCATTGCGCTAAACCTGATGCTCGATTCGTATTCGAAGTATTGGGCGAAGCTCAACTCAAAGGACAAGTCGCTGCAGGAGCAGGCGCATCGCCAACTGCATCTCAAAGCGGCGCAGCGCGTCGAGGATGCATGGCGCGGCCGAAAGATGATCCCCGTCTGCCCGCATTGCAGCGAGGCTATCTTCCCCGACGATGGCTTCGGCAGCACCCTCGTAAATCGCGAGATCGCCGTGCGGCGCCGGCAAGCGAAGATCGAGGCGCAGAAGAGGGAGCGCGGCGAACAATAGCTTGCGCGTATATGCGTATATGGCTATTATAAGTTGAACATCGAATCAACTCACTATCCAGAGGAAACCGATGGGCAACGATCTTTTGAAGATATCCGAAACGCAAATTGCTGGCGCCGTCGTCGAGACCTCGGACGCGCGCGAACTGCATGAAAAGCTGAACGTTGCTCGCGACTTCAACCTCTGGATTGCTGAGCAGATCAAGCGCGCACGTCTTGTGGCGGACCGCGACTACCTGACCTACGAAAACGTAGTGCAGATGCCGAGCGGCGCAAAGCGGCGAAAGGAGTGCGCATTGACGCTGGACGCCGCCAAGCACGTCGCGATGATGAGCGGCAGCGAGCGCGGCTTCGAGATACGGGAATTCTTCATTGATCGGGAAAAGACGCTGGCGGCGATTGAGAGAGCGAAATCTCGCATCGCCCTCCCGGATTTCACCGATCCGGTTGCCGCGGCGCGCGCCTGGGCGGACGCAAAGGAATCCGAGCAGAAGGCTGTTGCTCTTGCAAACGAACAGGCTGGGCAACTCGAGGCACAAAAGCCCGCTGTCGAGTTCGTTGAGCGCTACGTGAAAGAAGTCGGAGGCCAAGCGGTCTTAGGAAGACAAAACATTCTACCAACTCCTTGGCTCACAGAACGACATGGCT
>NZ_JAVHZD010000056.1:0-25850 GCF_031119615.1 Paraburkholderia sp. SARCC-3016
CGTAGCCATGTCGTTCTGTGAGCCAAGGAGTTGGTAGAATGTTTTGTCTTCCTAAGACCGCTTGGCCTCCGACTTGTCGTCTTGATGCTGTCGGTTGGCTTCGGCCTCGGCGCGGTTTTTCAACGGTTTCCACTGCTTTACACGGTGCTCGAAACCGCGAGCGTCGTGTATCTGCTGTATCTCGCATGGAAAATCGGCACGTCCGGCGAAATGCGCGTGCGTGAAGGCGAGCGCCGCCCCATGCGCTTTTACGAAGCGCTGATTTTTCAATGGATCAATCCGAAGGCGTGGATGATGGTGCTAACCGCCGCCACGACGATTCATCTGAGCGCAGACTTCGATGTCAACGCATCGATCATGGCGGCCGTGTTCTATGTGATCGGCTTGCCATGCATCTGCCTGTGGGCTGCCTTCGGCACCGCCGTGCGGCGCTTGCTATCGAAACCGGGCTGGCTGCGCGCATTCAACGTCGCGATGGCGGCGCTGCTTGTCGCGTCGCTCTATCCGATTGCGCTGCGCTTTTTCGCGTAAGCAGCCCGACCGGTGCAAATGCGGCAATTTCGTATCCCGGCGCACTCGCGCGCGGCAACATGGTTCGTTCGCGCGCATCGGCGTGAATGAATGGGTGCATACGCGATTCAGGCGTGCTAGTGTTGCCTCTGTGTCCTCGCTTCCGAGGCTTCGGCTTCTGGGGCTTTTTTAGCGACACTTCGCGCTTCCCCGTATTGCATTCGTGTTTGGCAAGCCATGCTAGGTCTACGACATCATCCTTCGCCGCACGACACCGTCACGGTGTTGCTCCGGCGCCTGAGCCGCCAGCATCATCTCGCGGAAAACCAGGGGCTTTTTCTCGCGCGCACTGCAAACCGTGAAGCACCGCCCGCGTCGGACATTTCCGACCGCGTGCGGGCTGCGCGCGCCACCGTTGAACTGGTCGACCGTCTCGATGAGCAGTCGCAGCTCAACGAATCCGACAAGGAAATTTTAAAGTTCTGGCTGCTTGCGCATACCGCACTCGAGCTACGTGAAATCATGCATGCGTTCGGAGTAGTAGGGCGCGATGAGGCCACGAAGATCACCGCGGCAGCACTGCTCTTGCCGAACTACCTGGTCGAACTCGCGTATTCGGAAAGCGGCAATTTGCAGCGCGCGGGTCTGCTCGCCGCGCGCTCTACGTCCGGTACGCTTTTTGAAGTCGTTCAGCTCAGTGAAAGGCTCGTCTCTCGCGTGCAGTAGTAACAAGGGACTATCGAGCTGAACACGGCATGAGGTTTTGCGATTCCGTGCCCCGGCAACGGCGCTGCCATTGCCGGCGTTTCAATTCTTTTTCGCGTCATCCGTTTTTCATTCGTTACGTTCGGCGCGCCCTCCCTGTGTTCTTACACACGTTGGAATAAGGCCCTGCCGGCGGACGTCTCAATGCTGTCGATCACGAAAGAGAGACTGGCAATGAAATACGTGTTGGCCGTTTATGATGGTTCCGAGGTTTCGTATGGCGGCGTTCTGTTGGCCGCCGAGGTCGCGTCGCGCAACGGCGTCAGGCTGCATGTGCTCTCGGTCGTGCCGCTTCCTAAAATAGGACTCGACATCGCAACCGACAGCGCCATCGCGGCGAGCGTCGATTCCCGTCAGTATGTGCTCGAATCGCTGGAGGCCGACTTCGCGGCGCGCGGACAGTCCGTTCATCTGGCGCTAAAGATCGGCAATCCGGTCGACGAGATCGTTCAATACGCGACCGAGTACAACGTCGGGCAGATAGTGATCGGCTGTGCGCTCAGGTCGCTGTTCGAGCGCTGGACCACACGCGCGATTCTGCATCGGCTCGTGCGCCTTGCACCTTGCCCGGTTACGTTTGTCAAAGATAAGGTTGCCCCGCGCGGCAGCCGTCCCGCATTTGAATCGTAGGGCCGTGGGCAGGGCGGGTGGTATTCACGCAAGGTAGCAGGTCCACCCGCGACAGCCAAAATTTTGCATGCCTACTTTTCTGTATCTGCTTTGATTGCACTGTATCCAGGTTTGCACGCGTTGCTGCTCGACGCATGGTGTCGCGCACGTCGACCACATGCATGGGCACCGATGCGGCGTTCGGGCGATGGCACAATTTCGATTCTCCGCGCCGGTGTGCCATACATGTTCATGCGCAACTCTCGCATTGCGCGAATGCCTGGAATGCCTTGGCATTTTCGCGCATCCTCTTCTTTCCGGATTAAAGACAGTACATTCCCGGAATATCTGATCTGATGAAGTGTCCTGACTAGGCGGACCACGTTCGACAGCATCTCCACCGTGTTGCGGCGTAATCGCGCATCTGCCTCTATCCAACGGAAGACGGCAGTTCAATAAGAAGTCTTTATTTACCCGTTTAGCCGGAAAAGGACAAATGGACACTACCTATTCGAAGATTTGCTCGGCGGCCGTTATTGCTTCAGCAATGTTTAGCGCCGCTCATGCGGACGAGACGGTCAAGATCGGCGACGTCGCTCCGACAACAGGACAGATAGCGCACCTCGGAAAAGACATTGAGAACGGAGTGCGCCTCGCAATCGAGGAAAGCAACGCAAAAGGACTTACGGTCAACGGCCAGAAGGTTACGCTGGTGCTCGACGCGCAAGACGACGCAGCTGACCCGCGTACCGCGACGCAAGTCGCGCAGAAGCTCGTCGACGACAAAGTCGTCGGCGTGATAGGCCATCTGAACTCGGGTACGTCGATCCCGGCCTCGAAAATCTATAGCGACGCGGGCATCGTGCAGATCTCGCCTGCCGCGTCGAATCCGACTTATACGCTACAGGGCTTCAAGACAACGTATCGCGTCGTGGCAACCGATGCGCAGCAAGGTCCAGCGCTCGCAAACTATGCGGCGAAGAGCCTGAAAGTGAAGCGCGTCGCGATCGTCGACGATTCGACCGCTTACGGCCAGGGCCTTGCCAATGAGTTCGAGAAGACTGCGAAGTCGCTGGGCCTCGACGTGCTGTCGCACGATGCAACGAACGACAAGGCCGTCGATTTCCGCGCGATTCTGACGAAGATCAAGGGTGAGAATGCAGACGCGATTATGTACGGCGGCATGGACGCGACGGCCGGCCCGTTCGCGAAGCAGGCGAAGCAGCTCGGCTTGCGCGCGAAGGTGCTGGCAGGCGACGGCGCGTGCAGCGAAAAGCTCGCGGACCTCGCCGGCGATGCGACCGGCAATATCGTGTGCTCGGACATCGGTATGGCGCTTCAGAAAATGCCAGGCGGCAAGGAATTCGAGGCGAAGTACGAGAAGCGCTTTGGTCAGCCGGTCCAGATTTACGCCCCGTTCGCGTATGACGCAACGAACATCCTTATCGATGCGATGAAGCGCGCGAACTCGACCGATCCGGCAAAAATCCTCGCGGCGATGCCGAACACGGACTACAAGGGTGTGATCGGCGAGACGGCGTTCGACTCGAAGGGCGACCTCAAGCACGGCGTCATTTCGCTGTACGACTACAAGGCCGGGAAGCGAACGCTGATCACCTCGATGCAGATGTAACGATCGAAGCGCGAGCGCGGCGCGCTGCGGCTCGCTGCGCCGCAACGCGCCGCACGCCGGCTATTGCCACATCCGATTCGCCTCAGTGATGCGCGCGTGCCGCTCTCGTATGCGCTGCCTTCTTCGCGGCGGCCGAGCGAGCAGACGCGCCCTTCGTGGCCGCGCCCTTCTTCGCGGCGGCGGAACGACTCGCGGCGGACCGGCGGCTGGCAGCAGCCTTCGTCTGCTTCGACATCGCGGCGCTCGACGCGCCGCGACTGCTCTCGCGCTTGAGCACAGACGTCGTCACGCGCGAGCGCTTGGTCTTCGATTCGGTGCTTGCACTACGTTTCGCCGTGGATTTCTTACCTGCGGCCGAATCTTTCTCCGCTTTCTTGCGCGTCGCCTCGCTCGTCTTGCCGGCCTTCGGGGGCTTCAATGCCACGCCGGCGCGCCGCGCCTTCGACAAGCCGATCGCAACCGCCTGCTTCGCCGAACGCACGCCGTGCTTGCCTTCGCGGACATGATCGACCTCTTCCTTCACGAATTCGCCGGCCTGCGTGCTCGGCGCTTTGCCCGCGCGTTTATCGGCTTTAGCGCGGCTCAGAGTTTTCTTCTCAGGCATGACAGTCCTCCAGAATGGCTGTAAGCCTCAGCATTCGAGCAACCTGTGTGCCTCGCCGCGCACGTGCCGGCAAGCGGGCGCCCGTTCACCATGCGCAGCATGCGAAACCCCGGATGCGCGAAGCGCGCCGACGGCGTATGGTTATGGCAAGCGCCGACATTCGTCTGCGGCGCACGTGGAGGTCCGTGATGAAGATACCGCCAGTCAGGGCAGGCGCCCATATCGAAGGGATTCACTGGGTCGCGGAATACGCGGAAGACGTGCACGAGATTCGCGTGTTCCGCGAGGGACAGGAAGTCGACGTGCATAACGCGCCGTCGACGTTATTCGGAGACGAGGAAAGCGCAGGCTCGAAGAGTTGCGCGGATCATCGCGCGGCGGAGGCGGCGGTGCTGGCGTATTTGCGCCGGTTTGTGGCGGAGCACGACGCGGAAGAGTGATCAGGCCTTTGCGTACTTCCTTTGAGCGCTCAAGCGTTTTACCGCTTCAAGCCCGCGCTCCAGGCACCTCGTACCACCGCACGGTCCGGTACAGAAACTCGATGCCGTTGACCGCAGCCTGGGCATACGGCGAGGTCCATTTTTACGCCACGTGCGCGGCCGCTGCACCGGGTTGTGTGCCCGTGACGGTCGCGGGTTTCGTGCCGTCTCTGAGCGGCACGCCGGTTAGCTTCTGCAGCTTCGCGAAGTCGATGTCGGAAAAGATTTCGCGCACAACGAGCCCATCGCGGGTCACGTCGATTACTGCGAGATCCGTATAGATACGATCGACACAGTTGACGCCCGTCACCGGATACGAGCACTGTTCGACGATCTTGCTCTCGCCCTGCTTCGTCAGGTGCTCCATCATGACGAACACCTGCTTTGCGCCGATTGCAAGATCCATCGCGCCGCCAACCGCCGGAATCGCATCGGGCGCGCCCGTGTGCCAGTTTGCAAGGTCGCCGTTCACCGATACCTGGAACGCACCGAGTACGCAGTAGTCCAGATGACCGCCGCGCATCATCGCAAATGAATCGGAGTGGTGAAAAAACGCACCGCCGGTCAACAGCGTGACATGCTGCTTCCCCGCGTTGATCAGTTCGTCGTCTTCGTCGCCCGGTGCGGGCGCGGGTCCCATGCCGAGCAGGCCGTTCTCACTATGCAGGAAAATTTCCTTGTCGGCCGCAAGATGATTCGCGACAAGCGTCGGTACGCCGATGCCGAGATTCACATAGGCGCCTTCGGGAATATCGCGCGCGACGCGTTTTGCCATTTCATCGCGAGTCAGTCGGTTCATTTTCTGGTCTCCTCGTCAGGCCGCTGCAGCGGAAGACGAAATGCGTTGCGCCGCCTGCGGCACCTCGATTACGCGTTGCACGAATATGCCCGGCGTGACGATTTCCTCCGGATCGAGTGCGCCAAGCGGCACGACTTCCGACACCTGCACAATCGCGGTTTTCGCGGCGCTCGCCATGATCGGGCCGAAATTGCGCGCGGTCTTCCGGTAGATCAGATTGCCCCAGCGATCGCCCTTGTAGGCCTTGATCAGCGCGAAATCGGCATGCAACGGCATTTCCAGCACATAAGGCTTGCCGTCGATCAGGCGCGTTTCCTTGCCCTTCGCGAGCTCCGTGCCGTAGCCGGTCGGCGTGAAAAAGCCGCCGATGCCGGCGCCCGCTGCGCGAATGCGCTCGGCCAGATTGCCCTGCGGCACGAGTTCAAGCTCGATTTCGCCGGCGCGGTAAAGCGCGTCGAACACATACGAATCGGTCTGCCGCGGGAACGAGCAGACAATTTTGCGCACGCGCCTCGCCTTCAGCAGCGCGGCCAGTCCGGTATCGCCATTGCCGGCATTGTTGTTGACGATCGTCAACTCGCGCGCGCCCTGTGCAATCAGCGCGTCGATCAGTTCCGCCGGCATGCCCGCCGTACCGAAGCCGCCGATCATGACGGTCGCGCCGTCGTGCACATCGGCAATGGCGGACTGAACAGAATCGAAAATCTTGTTGATCATCACGGTTCCTGTTGCGAATGGCTTCCGATGCGATTTGCTCGCGACGATCGGATCGCAATTTTGTTCGCTATAAGAACAGTGATTCGTTTAGCGAACGCTCGAGGGACATTATCCGAGCCGGCGCGATCGATTGTCAAGGCTGGAGTTTCCGTGCACGTAAGGCACGTCGAGCGTGCCAGTCAAGTGGGCGCGCGTTCAGGCAAAATCCATTAGCTATTCGAAAGACCGTGCTGCTTTATTCATTCATTGCACGCGTCGTATAACGATATGACGACGCGCCGAACCATTCGGCATAAATAAAGCAAGCGCATGTCCATATTGGCGAGCAAAAGGACCGCTACTTCGCATTGAGCCGCCGACATTCCGACAAGCTGGCTGCTAAAGGCCGCTGTTTTTGATATAAATGATGGTCAGCCGCATTTCGCTGCCTCGCTGGCCAGCCCACATATCGGATTGCTTACTATCCTGCAAACTACGTAAGAAGGCTGTCTAACGAGCGTGTGAGTCAGATTATCCGGAATAGATTATGACGTACTCGTGTGCCGACTTTACTGCCGACGTGATGCAGTGCCTCGTCCACTCCGACGCCATTCGCGCGACCGACATCCCTGACGACGATCCCGCCCGGTCCGCCGACATGGCAGTCGAAGCGATTGTTTCGATGCATCGCGCGAGCCTCTCGTCGCGCTTCGTGCGCGAACTGCTGGACGAAGTCGATTCGCTCGATGCCGTAGCCAGCCGATACGGCATCCGCGCATTGACGTTTCTCTTCTATCTGCAGTCGGCCATTCTCAATGAGAGCTACATCGCGGTCCAGGACGACGGCGACGCGCAGGCGATCGCGCTCGTATCGCATCTGCCGTCGGCCGAGGAATGGCTCAAGCACATCCGCATGAATCCGGCTCACGCGTGAAGGTCGATCCACGCGTGCCGTTGCACTAAGGTCGCGCGATCGGCTGCGCACTCGTCTGACATCTCATCCCTGCACCCGACATAGCGCGTAAAACGCATGAATGCGCGAACGCTCATTTCCTTAATCGGCGCGTGACGCAACCCACTCTTCGCCAACTCTTTCCCTGAATTCTCGCCGCTGTCGGAATTCCGCTTGATCCGGTGCAACGCAGGATGCCGCGCGCATCAGCGACGCGTGGCCTTCGATACAATCAGGTAAATTCGTGCCGGTATGCCAGTATCGGCTGGCACGAAAACTTCGAACACTCACAGTGCCGATCACCGTAATCGTCGACGACATCACAAGGCGCACGCGTTCCCGCGATCCGGACAATCGATAAAGCATGGGATTGGAGGAAAAATGACGACAAGCAAAGAGAAGCTGGCATCCGCCACGCCGAAGAAAAGCGCGGACGCCTCCCGCCCGACTCGCGAAGAAGCCGAAGACGCCGTGCGCGTGCTGTTGCGCTGGGCCGGAGACGACCCGCAGCGCGAAGGTCTGGTCGATACGCCCGCGCGCGTGGTACGTGCATACGAAGAATTCTTCGCGGGCTATGACATCGATCCGCGCGAGATCCTCGCACGCACGTTTTCCGAAGTGGATGGATACGATGAAATGATCGTGCTGAAGGACATTCGCTTCGAAAGCTATTGCGAGCATCACATGGTGCCGATCATCGGCCGTGCGCATGTTGCGTATCTGCCCGAGCATCGCGTGGTCGGAATTTCGAAGCTCGCACGTCTGGTCGATGCGTTCGCGAAGCGTCTGCAGATTCAGGAAAAGATGACCGTGCAGATTGCCGACACGCTGAACGAGGTCCTGCAGCCGAAAGGCGTCGGCGTGATTCTCGAGGCCTCGCACCAATGCATGTCGACGCGCGGCGTGCACAAGGCCGGCGCTGAAATGGTGACGTCGCGGATGCTCGGTACTTTCCGCACCGACCCTTCGACGCGACGCGAGTTTCTCTCGATAGTCAGCAGCCCGTCGTCCGTGCTCGTTGCGAATACGTAGGGCATGCGCCCGCCCGGAGCGCACGGCCGTGCGGTCGTCGGCCGTTCACGCTGCTCGATCGCGCGACCGCGTCTGTGCCTCGAGCGCTAGCGCGCGCCGTCGTCGTTGCCGTGATCGCGGTTGCGCTCGCCTTCGCGCACCTTGCCCTGCGATACGCTGCTGCCCGGCGGCACACTGTGTGTCAGCCAAACGTTACCGCCGATCACCGAGCCCTTTCCGATCGTCACGCGCCCGAGAATCGTTGCGCCCGCGTAGATCACGACGTCGTCTTCGACGATCGGATGCCGCGCATTGCCCTTGATCAGCGCGCCGTCGACGTCCGCCGCGAAGCTCTTCGCCCCGAGCGTCACGGCCTGATAAACGCGCACGTGCTTGCCGATGATCGCGGTCTCGCCAATCACGACGCCCGTGCCGTGATCGATAAAGAAACTCGAATCGATCTGCGCGCCCGGGTGAATGTCGATCCCGGTGGCCGAGTGCGCGATCTCATTGATGAAACGCGCGAGCAGGGGCACACCGAGGCGATGCAGCGCATGCGCGAGACGGTGGTGCGTCATTGCCCACACGCCCGGATAACAGAGCAGGATTTCAGTGATGTGCTGGGCCGCAGGGTCGCCGGTGTAGGCCGCCTGAATGTCGCTCACGAGCAGCGCGCGAATTGCCGGCAACTGCGTGCCGAATTCGCGTGCGACTTCGAAGGCGCGCGCACCGAGATCCGCATCCGGCGTTTCAGCATGTTCCGGAAGAAAGCGCAGTGCGCGGCGAATCTGTTCGGCAAGCAGCCGCAATGTGCTTTCGAGTGTGTGCCCGACGTAATAGTCGACGCTTTCATCGGTCAGATCGGGCGCACCCCAATGCGTCGGAAACAGCGCTGCGCGCAGGCCGGCGAGGATATCGATCACCGCCTGACGCGACGGCAGTTCGCGAATGCCGCGCGGATGACGCGTGCGATGCAGCTGTTCGCGCGACGCGCGCAAATCGGCAACGATCTGTTCGAGACCCCACTGGTTCGGCGAAACGTTTGACATGGCAAGGACGGCCGCCGTGCGGCGGGCACGGCAGGAAGTGAATTGTCCCCAGAGATTACCGCGTTTTTTGCGGACCCGCGCTGCACGGCTTCGCGCGTGCCGAAACACATGCCTTCTGGCTCATGACGCTAATGATTCAAATGCATCGATGGGGGAAATCGAATGTGAGGCGGAACGCGGCATCGAACGCAGCATGAAACAGGCGATCAAGCGAGTTATCAGACGCGCAATGCATGAGGTCGCGGTGGCCGCGCGGCCCCTTGCGTCAGATCGTCAAACTGCTTGCGTCGATCCAGCGCACAGCCCAGTCGCGCGCGTGCGCGATTGCAGTGGCTTCATCGGTGAAGCGGAGTTCCGAGGGAAAGAACCGGTTGGCGACCAGCTCGCCATCGCTCGATCGGGATACGACGACATACGCCTGCCAGGTTCCGTCGCCCGCGCGCGCCGGCGAGCAGTTCAACAAATAGCCACGATGAGTGAATGCAGCATCGACATGCATGAGTCATCAGCTCCTGACTGCCTCAATGACGGTTCGAGAAAGTGCATTACCGTACTACCCACGTCGGCCATTACTGTGGCGCCGCAAAGCTTAGGATTATTACTAACCGTCAACGCCTGGTCGAAAGTCGATGATACTCTGTAGAAAATTCGCGTCCATTAAAAAAACACAAAAAAATGCCGAGCGCGCTTAGTGGACACTTTAAGTCGCCTTGCTGCCATACCGGCGTGATCTCGCCATCGTCGACATCGCCTCGATCGCGCGCGTTGCGCGCTTGCGCCGGTTCGCGCGGATTCGCGTGCTTCTTCGTTCCTCATGCTTCGCCCGGAACGGGATTTGCTGACTCTACAGTGAAGCCGATTCGTAAGGAGGAACGCAGATGAACCCGACTCAAGGCGACAAGCCCGATCCATCGCAACATCCCGAGCAGACGCGAGATCATTCGCAGACGAACTCGCCTGAACGTTCGACGCTGAGCATGGAAATGCACAACGACCGCACGCATGACAGCACCGTCGACACCGATGGCAAGAACCGCGAAGCCGCGCGCGTCGCGGGCTATGGCAAGATCGGACCGGACGAAGTGACGACGAGCAACGCGACGCTCGACAATCATGTGCCCGAAGCGGATGACGGCCTCGCGGGTTTCGATAGCCGGCCCGGCGGCAGCGGCGTGCTGCTTGCAGTGGAGCCCGGCTATACGGTGGTCGAGAAGGGCATGATGATGCCCGATGACACCGGTCATCCGGACGAAAAAGCGCGTGCGCAGACGGACCCGGAATTCCGCGGCCGCGTCCACTATGCGCTCAATCATCGACGGCCCGGGCGAGTGATCGAGTTCAAACGGAACAAGTAGCGACCGATAATCTGTATTGCGTTTGCCGCTTTTTTTCGTCGGGCGATTTAACGTATTGCGACAGAATCGGTCTGAGCTTGCCTTCTGCTTCTAGTGAATCTCAGGCTCGCCGTTGGGCGCCGCGCCGCCGCGCTGCAGGAAATCGAAGTCGCAGCCCTTGTCGGCCTGCATCACATGGATCTGGTGCATCGCGCCGTAACCGCGCGTAAAGCGCGGCGCCGGCGCGACCCACTGCGCCTTGCGGCTCGCGAGTTCCGCGTCGCTGATCAGCACGTTGAGCCTGCGTTGCGGCACGTCGAGTTCGATCAGATCGCCGTCGCGCACGAGCGCGAGCGGGCCGCCGATAAACGATTCGGGCGCAACGTGCAGCACGCATGCGCCGTAGCTCGTGCCGCTCATGCGCGCATCCGAAATGCGCACCATGTCGCGCACGCCCCGCTTCAGCAGCTTCTGCGGGATCGGTAGCTGGCCCCATTCGGGCATGCCCGGCGCGCCGACCGGACCCGCGTGCTGAAGCACGATGACGCAGCGCTCGTCGATGTCGAGCGCTTCGCTGTCGATGCGCGCGGCCATGTCGTTGTAGTCCCTGAACACGACGGCTCGCCCCGTATGCACGTGCAGCTTCGGATCGGCGGCGCCGGGCTTGATCACCGCGCCGTCGGGCGCGAGATTGCCGCGCAGCACGGCGAGACCCGTGTCGCGCATCAGCGGCGCGGCACGGCGGCGGATCACTTCGTCATTGAAGATTTCCGCATCGCCGATGTTTTCGCCGAGCGTCCTGCCGTTCACGGTGCGCTGCGTGCCGTCGATCAGCTCGCCCAGCTCCTTTAGCAGCGCGCGCAGGCCGCCCGCGTAATAGAAGTCTTCCATCAGGTACTGGCCCGTCGGCCGGATATTGGCGAGCACCGGCGTGCGGCGAGCGACGTCGTCGTAGCGCTCGAGCGTGAGATCGATGCCGGCGCGCCGCGCGAGCGCGATCATATGCACGATCGCGTTGGTCGAGCCCGACAGCGCGAGGCACGTCGTTACCGCGTTATCGACCGAGCGCGCCGTGACGATGTCCGATGGCTTCAGGTCTTCCCACACCATGTCGACGATGCGCATGCCCGTTTTCGCGGACAACACAGCGTGGCGCGAATCGGGCGCCGGAATCGATGCGAAGCCCGGCAGCGTGAAGCCGAGCGCTTCCGCTGCGCTCGTCATCGTCGACGCGGTGCCCATCGTCATGCAGTGGCCCGGCGAGCGCGCGATGCCGCCTTCCACGCCGCGCCAGTCGTCTTCGGTGATCTTGCCGGCGCGCAGATCGGCCCAGTACTTCCAGGTATCGGAGCCGGAGCCGAGCGTGCGGCCGTTCCAGTTGCCGTTCAGCATCGGGCCCGCGGGCAGAAAAATGGCCGGCAGATCCATCGAGATCGCGCCCATCAGCAATGCGGGCGTGGTCTTGTCGCAGCCGCCCATCAGCACGACGCCATCGGCCGGATACGAGCGCAGCGTTTCCTCGACTTCCATCGCGAGGAAATTGCGGTAGAGCATGGTCGTCGGCTTCTGGAACGGCTCGGAAAGCGTCTGCACCGGCAGTTCGACCGGAAAGCCGCCGGCCTGCCAGATGCCGCGCTTCACTTCCTCGACACGCTGCCTGAAGTGCGTATGGCAAGGGTTGATCTCGCTCCACGTATTGAGGATCGCGATGACAGGCTTGCCCGCATACTCTTCGCGGGCGTAGCCCATCTGCGCAGTGCGCGAGCGATGGCCGAACGAACGCAGGTCGTTTGCGCCATACCAGCGATGGCTGCGCAGTTCTTCTGGTGTCTTCCTCTTTGCCACACGTGCTCCTGACTGGTTAGGCATCCGTCGCAGTCTTTTAGCCGCCTTTGACGCCCTGCGTATTGACATACAGCGCGTAAAGCCCGTGGCTCGCGGCCATGAAAAGCCGGTTGCGATGTCGGCCACCGAAACAGACGTTCGCGCAACGCTCGGGCAACGCGATATGGCCGAGCGCTTCGCCCTGCGGCGAGAACACGCGCACGCCGTCGAGTTCGTCCGTGCCCATGCCCCAGCCGCACCAAAGATTGCCGTGAATATCGACACGAAAACCATCGGGCGTACCGGCCGGCCCTGCATTGATGAGTATGCGGTTATTCGCGAGCGCGCGGCCGTTCTGAACGACATCGAAAGCGCGCAGCGTGCGCGGCTCGCTGCGCGATTCGACGATGTAGAGCACCGATTCGTCGGGCGAGAATGCAAGGCCGTTCGGACCGATCACGTCGTCGTTGACGAGCGTGACTTCACCGGACTGTCCATCGACGCGATACACGCGCTGCGGCATTTCGGGATCCTGCTTTTCGCCTTCATAGAAGCTGTCGATGCCGAAACTCGGATCGGTGAACCAGATCGAGCCGTCCGATTTGACGACGACATCGTTCGGCGAATTGAAACGCTCTCCTTCGTAGCGATCTGCAAGCACCGTGATCGAACCGTCGTATTCGGTGCGTGTTACGCGGCGCGTCAGATGCTCGCAGGTCACGAGCCGACCTTCGCGATCGCGTGTATTGCCGTTCGCGTTGTTCGACGGACGGCGGAACGGCGTCACTGCGCCGGTCTCTTCGTCCCAGCGCAAAATACGATTGTTCGGGATGTCGCTCCACAGCAGATAACGCCCGTCGCCGAACCACACGGGTCCTTCGGACCAGCGCGCACCTTGAAACAGGCACTCGACCGATGCGGACGCGAGCCGCAACGCGGAAAAACGTGGATCGAGAATACGAACGGCGGGATCGGGATAGCGGCGGGTGTTGTCGGTCATCGCGGGGTCGGTCGTCGTGGACGCTGCGGCGCGCGATGAGACGGGTCTGTTGCGCGTTGCGCGTCGTGGGGTGCTGGTACAGGTTCGAACGTTGATGTGCCGGGCCTTCCTTGGCCCGGCACCTTCGCTACTTCTACGTGTCGCGTTGCGCCGTATTACGCCAGCGCAGGCTTGCCGTTGAGAATGCGCAGCAGCTTCAGCGGGTTCTCGTCGTGCAACGCCTCGGGCAACAGCGCAGCGGGCAGATCCTGATAGCAGACCGGGCGCAGGAAGCGTTCGATCGCCATGGCGCCGACCGACGTCGCGCGCGAATCGGACGTGGCCGGATATGGGCCGCCGTGCACCATCGCGTGGCACACTTCGACGCCCGTCGGATAGCCGTTCGCGAGAATGCGGCCCGCCTTGCGCTCGAGCGTCGGCAGCAGGCGCCGCGCGAGGTCGTAGTCTTCCGGCTCGATCTGCAACGTCGCGGTCAACTGGCCTTCGATGTACTCGGCCACCTTGACCATTTCGTCGATGTCGCTACACGTGACGATAAGCGAAGTCGGTCCGAAGATTTCGTCTTCGAGTTGCGCGGTCGCGAGGAACTGCATCGCGTTCGTCTGGAACAGCACGGGCAGCGCGGAACACGTCGCATCGGTCTGCTGTCCTTGCGCGATGCTTTGCACGCCATGCAGTTCGCGGCGCTGCGAAACGCCATCTTTATAGGCGTTTGCGATGCCGGGAGTCAGCATGCTTTGCGCGCCCTTCTGCGCGAGTGCCTTGGCAGCGGCATCGATAAAAATCTGTTTGTTCGGGCCTTCGAGCAACAGCACGATACCCGGGTTTGTACAGAACTGACCGACGCCGAGCGTTACCGAATCGACGAAGCCGTTCGCAATCGCCTCAGCACGCTTTGCAAGCGCGCCCGGCAACACGAAGAACGGGTTGACGCTGCTCATCTCGGCGAACACCGGAATCGGCTCGCGGCGCTTCGAAGCGATATTCACGAGCGCGACGCCGCCCCGGCGCGAGCCGGTGAAGCCGACCGACTTGATCGATGGATGCGCGACGAGCGCTTCGCCGATCTCATTGCCCGCGCCGACGAGCAGCGAGAAAACGCCTTCGGGCAAGCCACTGCCGGCCACGGCTTTCTGGATCGCGCGGCCCACGAGTTCCGACGTGCCGAGGTGCGCCGGATGCGCCTTCACGACGACCGGACAGCCGGCCGCGAGTGCCGACGCCGTGTCACCGCCTGCAACCGAGAACGCGAGCGGGAAGTTGCTCGCGCCGAACACTGCAACGGGGCCAACGGGAATTTTCTGTGCACGCAGGTCGGAACGCGGCAGTGGTTTGCGGTCCGGCATCGCGGGATCGATCGTCGCCGCGAGCCAGCGGCCCTCGCGCACGAGCGACGCAAAGAGGCGCAACTGGCCGACCGTGCGCGCGCGTTCGCCTTCGAGGCGTGCTTTCGGCAGCGCCGATTCGGCCTGTGCGCGTTCGATCAGCGTGTCGCCGAGCTCGACGATGTTGTCCGCGATCGCTTCGAGAAGGCGCGCGCGCGTTTCGAGCGGCGCCTGACGATACGGATCGAACGCAAGCGCGGCCAGCTCGCAGGCACGGTCGACCTCCACCGTGCCGCCTGCGCCGAACTCAGGCTCCATCTCGATGTTGCGGGCCGGGTCGAACGCGCGCAGCGTGCCTTTGGTACCGCGCACCGCGGAGCCGCCGATCAGCATGTCTCCGGTAATCTGCATGTTGCAACTCCTGTCGTGTGCCGCGCAGCGTTCACTGAAGTTCTCGTGCGCGGCTCAAAACCAAATAGTGGGTATGCGCCTTCAGTTGCTCGCGGAAGAACCCGCGAGATGGCGTTCGAATGCGAGCAATGCCTGCGTCGCAGCATCGATCTTCGCATGATGTTCGATCGGCGTCGAACTGAGGAGCGGAAGAATCGGCCCCATGTCCGCGATTTTCGACATCGTCACCGCGTCGTGCAGCACGCGGATCAGCGAGATTTCATCGCGCAGGGTTTCAAGCGGCATGAACGCGTCATAGAGGCGCCGCGCTTCGCGGTCGCGATTCGACTTCGCCGCGCTAAGCAGCGCCGTCACCGCATGCGGTGCGATGCAACCCGAACCCGTGGTCCATGCGGCGAGTCCGAATTCTTGCACATGGACGAGCGCTGGGCGCTCGCCCATGCCCGAGATTACGCGCACGCGGTCCACCTGCGCGAGTAGTCTGCGCAAGTACGGATCGTCCAACGGATTTCGTCGCACGATCGCGTATTTGACCGCAATCAGCGTGCCCCGATTCACGAGGCGCGCAAGTGCGTCGACGTCGATATAGTCCTCGCTCTTGATGTATAGCGTGAGCGGTATGCCCGCAACGTCGGCAATATGTGCAAGCCCTGCTTCGACGCCTGCCGACGTGGTGAAGCCCGAGAACGGCAACACCATCGCTGTACGGTATGAGGTTTGCGCGAGAATGCGCGCCTCGTCCAGCATCTTGCCGTAGTCCGCGCCGAGTGCCGGGATCACGCGCGTGTGCGGCCCGGCGCTCGCCGCAAGCATATCGAGCAGATCCCGATATTCGCTAACGGCGACGTGATAGAGATTCGCATTGCCGCCGTAGAGCACGGTGCGCACACCGCCCGATTCGATGTGGCGAATCAGCCTCGCGTTTTCCTCGGCGTTGAGGCTGAAATCGGCACGGCGCGCAAGCGGCGGCACCGCCATCACGCTGGCGGAGAACTCAAGCTCGTGAATCGGGGCAACGTTCATGGCGGCTCGCGTCGGAAATGCGCTGGAACGCCAGGGTATCACCTGGACGCAATGTTGTCAAACAACTTTGCAACATGTGTGCACATCCGGGACAATGCGTATTCGCCGGCGCAACCAATGGTTCATACTGGTAGCGAAGTGGTTTGCAAACACCTGATGGAAAGGACCCTAGCCTGGCTGCGACGCGCGGGCGCGGCGGCGCGGCTATAACCTTATTATTGGAATCGCTTTTGGCTGTCCATTGGAGCGCTATTGCCCGGAGTTAGGCCGCGATTGCCGAAACTGTTTCGATAAAACGCCATATAAGGCGACCATTTTCGTCAATTCCGAATGCTACGTCTGATTTTTACGTAAGGTTTGGAATCAATTATTTCGGCTATCGCGCTTTTTCAGTAAAAGAAGAATAATGATGCTAAATTGATACAGTACAGAACCAGTGGTCATGGCGCGCGCGGCTGGAGCCCGCGGCCTGGCTCGCCGCGCCCTGAGAGAACTACCTTGTCGCTACCTTATTTTGAGCAGCTGTCGCCGATGCTCAACGCCACCGACGACAGCACGTGGTTCGCCGAACTTGCCCGCCTCGCCGAAGGATGGGGGTTCAACCGCGTGCTGGTCGCGATCGTGCCGCGTCCAAGTATCCGGATGGAGGATTCCTTCCTGCGCAGCACGTACGCACCCGCGTGGCGTCAGTTTTACGACGCGCACGGCTTTGCGCACATCGACCCCACCGTCACGCACTGCGTGACGAAGTCGTCACCGCTGATCTGGTCACCTGACCTGTTCTCGACGAACCCGCAGCAGTCGATGTATGAGGAAGCACGCCTGCATGGCCTGCGCGCGGGCGTGACGTTGCCGATTCACGGCCCGCAGCAGGAAAAAGGAATGATCTGCTTCGTGAACGACAGCAATCCGACGAGCGAATTCTGGCGCCACATCGACGTGGTGTTGCCAAACCTCGTGCTGCTGCGCGATCTCGTGATCGATACGAGCCAGCCGTATCTGAATAACCACGCGCAGGCGCTGCTACCGAAACTGACGCCTCGTGAGCGCGAATGCCTGCAATGGACGGCGCGAGGCAAGTCCACGTGGGAAATTTCGCACATCCTCGGATGTTCGGAAGCCGTGGTGAACTTCCATCTGAAGAACATCCGTGCGAAATTCGGCGTGAACTCGCGGCGCGCCGCGGCCGTCATTGCGACGCAACTTGGCCTTATTGATCCAGGTTGATCAGTTCCCGCGCTTCACCGGACATTACCCGGCCGGCTTTGCCAAGATCGCCGTCGGTGACCGTTTTCGAGAAATAAAGACCAAGCAGAATCGACACCGGCGCGGGAATTTCCGCGCCCGACTCAAAACGACTGCCCCGCGATTGCGTAACCCCGAAACGAGCCCAAAACTGCCTTTGGCTCTCCTTTCTCTTTTTCCGATAAGCGATGATTAAAACGCGGTCGACAGCAGACGAAACGTCCGTCGTCCGGTTTTGCACGGCAGCTTGCCAATGATTTTCCAGCAGTTCCATGGTAATCCCCATTGGGTTGGGCAATGTTCATCTCAATTTTGATGACGCGGAGACTACCCGGACACCTATCCAGGTGGATAGGTGCAAATATCTATCCAGAATGCATAAGTTTTTCTGCGTACGGGAACGGACCCGGGCGAGGAGAACATCATGCATGCAGCGATTCGAATTGGTACCCCGAAAGAGTTCGACAACACTGACCTCCACGAGATGTACCGTCTGAGAGCGCGCGTGTTTCACGGGCGTATGGGATGGGACATTCCGATCATCGCGGGGATGGAGGTCGACGGCTACGATGCCCTGGGACCACATTACATGCTGATTCAGGACTCGACACGCCGAGTACGCGGCTGTTGGCGCCTGATGCCAACCGAAGGCCCGAACATGCTGCGAGATACGTTTCCGCAGCTTCTGCACGGCAATGCCGCGCCGCTCGGTCGTCACATCTGGGAACTGAGCCGCTTCGCGATCGAGGCCGGCGACGACCAGGAGCAAAGCTTCGGCTTTGCCGATGTGACGATGCACGCGATCAAGGAACTCGTCACGTTTGCCGACAAGATGGGCATCACGCGTTACGTGACCGTGACGACCACGCCGATCGAGCGCCTGCTGCGCAGAACGGGCATCGAGATCGGCCGGCTCGGCGCGCCGGTGCAGATCGGTGTGGAGCGCGCGGTAGCGCTCGATATCGCGGTCAGCGAGCAAACGCGCAATGCGCTGTTCGGCCAGATGGCGGTTGCGGCATAGCGGCCACGGGCTCGCGACGATGAGGGTCGCAAGCGCAGAGGCGTGCTCGCGCCTGCTGCGATGGCTCGACACGCGCCTACGGTTGCGCTTCGGCCTGCACCGATGCGCGCGCTGCGGCGCCCGCGCACGATGTGCTTTGCCCGCTCGCCCATGCGAGCTGCAGCGGCTGGCCGCTATCGACTATCGGCCACGTCCCCGGAAGGTGATGTGTGCAATCTTGCGCACGAGCAGCGCCGCTGCCAACGCCGCGCAACCGGTCAGCACAACGCCGATATGAATCGATTGCACGAGCACGTGCCGCGCTGCATCGAGCAACGCGGGTCCTTCGAGCCCCGCGCGTTTTAGTTGCACGAGCAACGAGTCGCGCAAGCTTTCGTCGACGAGAATGCGCGGATCGCCGAGCGTCGGGCGCCACTTTGCGGCGACCGGCTCGCCGAGCACGCGCAAAGTGTCGTCAATACCCGACACATATCGGCGATTGACGATCGTCGCGACGATGCTCGTCCCGAGCATGCCGCCGACCATGCGCGTCGACTGCAACAGCGCGGTCGTGATGCCGAAGCGCTCGCGCCCCGCGATTTCCTGGCCGAACACGTTCAGATTGTTGAGGATAAAGCCAAGTCCGACGCCGACGGCCGCCATCGAAAGCTCGAGATACAGATGCGGCGTCACAGGCGTCGCGACCGAGAGCCCGATCGATGCCGCGACGAGCAGCCCGAAGCCGATCGAAAGAATCATGGTCGGCCGCGACATGTGAATGACGACACGCGTGTTGATCATGCTGCCGATCGCAATGCACGCGGCGATCGGCGTCGCGAGCAGACCGGCCTGTTGCGGCGACAGCCCGAATCCGCCTTGCAGCAGCAGCGGCGCAAAAAAGATCAGCGAGAACATCACGAAGCCGGACAACACGGACAGCGTGAACAGCGTGACGAGCTGCGCGTCCTTGAACAGATCGAGCGGGATGATAGGGTGCGTTGCGCGGCGCTCGCAGGCCAGCAGCAGCGCCGCACCGACCCCGACGATGCCGGCGAGCGCGACGTTCGCGCCCGTCAACCCGTCTTTCGGCACGGCCTCGATAAACGTCTGAAGACCGCCGAGCACGAGTGCGACGAGCAGCGCGCCACCCCAATCGATGCGCACTTCGCCCACGTGTTCGCGCTTGTAATACGGCAAATGCGCCCAGATGAAATACAGCGCGAGCGCGCCGACCGGCAGATTGACGAGAAATGTCGAACGCCAGCCGAGATGCTGGCTCATCCAGCCGCCAAGCGACGGACCGGCCGCCGTACCGATACCGTACGCAGCCGCCATCACGACCTGCCAGCGCACGCGCTCACGCGGATCGGGGAACAGATCGGGAATCGACGCGAACGCGGTGCCGACCATCATCCCGCCGCCGACGCCTTGCAGTCCGCGCGCCACGACGAGAAACGGCATGCTTGTCGCGACGCCGCACAACAGCGAAGCGACCGTGAACACGATCACCGCGGCGATTACGAAGCGCTTGCGGCCGAAATAGTCGCCGAGCCGGCCGAACACCGGGACCGTGACGACCGACGCGAGCAGATACGCGCTTGCAATCCATGCGTAGTACTCGAAGCCGCGCAGCTCGGAGACGATCGACGGCAACGCGGTACTGACCACCGTTTGATCGAGCGCGACCAGCATATTGACGAGGCCGATGCCGAGCATGGCCAGCAAAGCATCGCGAAAGGGCAGGACAACAGACTTCGGTTGTGGAGGATTCACTTCGGCACGACGCGGTCAAGCGCGCAAAAAGGCACGACAAAAACGGCCTGAAAGGTGGAAAGGAAAGTCAGCGCATCGCCGCTTCACGAACCGAACATGCGATCGCGCGCGTTCATCAGATGCGTGCGCATTGCGTCGCCGGCAGCCCTAGCGTCGTGCGCGCGAATCGCCTCGAGTACCGCGCGATGCTCGGCTTGCACGAGCCTTTGCCGCTCGAGTGTTTTCACGAGCGAAAGGTTGCGCGACAGGTTCATGCTGAAAGCGATCTGTTCTTCAATGAACGACATCATCGTGATGAAGAACTGGTTCTTCGACGCGCGTGCGACCGCAAGATGAAATGCGTAGTCGTCCTTCGCGCCGATCCCTTGCGTTTCGATCACGCGCTCGAGCTCGTTCCAAGCATGCTCGATCGCGGCAATGTCTCCGTCGTCGGCCATTTGCGCGGCAAGCGAAGCGGCGCCCGCTTCGGTCACGATGCGAAAGTCGTAGCAGCGGCGAATATCGGAAAGCGATTCGAGCGGCGCGAAACGACGCACATCCGGATCGGGGCGCCGGGCAACCGTCGTGCCCGAACCATGCCGCGTGACGATGATTCCGTCCGCGCGCAACCGCGCAAGCGCCTCGCGCACGGTGGGCCGGGACGTCTCGAAGCGTTCGGCGAGCGCGTGCTCGGTCGGCAGCCGCTCGCCCGCCTTGTATTCGCCCTCGAGAATGCGGTTGAGGATATCGCCGTATATCTTGTCGGGTAGGCCCGTCGATTTTCGCTCGTTGCTCATCTTGGCAGGCGGCTTGTCATCATGATGCATAATTGTAAGGCAAATCACACGAACCACACGATAAAAAAGAATACTGCCTGCATGCAGCACCGGTCCGAATCGTAAGCGCCGCAAGGCTCAGGAAGCACTGCCGGCGGCCGCGGCGGATACCGAAACTTGCTAAGCATTTGATTGACATCATGCGAGTTCGCACACGCGAGCTTCCAGTCAATTAAGCTTTCCTTGCAATAGACGCACCATCGACACCTTTTAATGTGCGGAGCTTCCATGTACAAACGCATCTTTGTAGCAGTCGACGGCAGTAAGACCTCGCGCGGCGCATTCGAAGCCGCAGTTCATCTCGCCGCGTCGTTCGGCGCAACATTGCGCGCCTACTACGTCGTCGAGAACACACCCATGTATTTCGAAGCGCCCGGATACGATCCGGGCATTCTGCAAAAGCAGTTCGTCCAGCAGGGCAAGGAACTGACCGTCGAACTCACGCAGGCGATGCAGGCGCGCAATGTCAGCGGCGACGTGACGGTGGGCGAGGCATCGCCGAACGACGATGTGCCGACGCTCGTGCTGAAGGCCGCGGCCGACTACCACGCTGACCTGCTCGTGATGGGCACGCACGGGCGCCGCGGCATGCAGCGGCTGATCCTCGGCAGCGTTGCGGAGCGCTGCGTGCGTCAATCGACGCTGCCGGTGCTGCTGGTACCCGCCGCGGCGGCCCATGAAAACCCCGCATAAAGACGACAACCGGTCCGCGCAACGGGGGCAGCGTCATTTTGACGCGAAGTGGCGCGCATACGCAGTGGGACAATGGGGCACTCTTTCCTTACAGCGCCCTTCGCCATGCTGACACCCGCCACTACTCCGATCGCCGCGCAGCCGCTCACGCGCGCCCACGCTGCAGGCTCCGCGGGCCCGTCGGCCTGCGCCTCCGCCATCCCGGCGGGCCGCCACGTCGCGCGCTGCTCCACGTGCGCGATGCGCCATCTGTGCATGCCGCAAGGCATGTCGGCGGAAGAACTGCCGAAGCTCGAAGCGCTGATCTGCAAGGCGCGCGCGGTGCGCCGCGGCGATCCGCTGTATCGCGCCGGCGCTCCGTTCGAGAACCTGTATGCGGTGCGCTCCGGCTCGCTGAAGACGACCATGGCGCACCGCGACGGCCGCGAACAGGTGACGGGTCTGCGTCTTGCTGGCGAATCGCTTGGACTCGACGGCGTCAGCAGCGACACGCATGCGTGCAGCGCGATCGCGCTCGAGGACAGTTCCGTGTGCATCGTTCCATATGCCGCCCTCAAGCGCCTGTGCCGCGAAAGCGGCGCGTTGCAGGAACGGCTGCACAAGCTGATGGGCGAGCAGATCGTGCGCGAGGCGAGCCAGATGCTCACGCTCGGCTCGTTGAACGCCGACGAACGCGTTGCGGCCTTTCTGCTCGATGTGTCGGAGCGCAATGCGCAGCGCGGCTATTCGTCGGCCGAATTCAATCTGCGCATGACGCGCGAAGACATGGGCAGTTACCTCGGCATGACGCTCGAAACGGTCAGCCGCACGTTGTCGAAATTCCAGAAGCGCGGCCTGATTGACGCGCGCGGCAAATTCATTCGCATTGTCGATCTGGAGGGGCTGCGTGACCTGTAACCGTTAGATCGCTCGTCGCCGGGACTTTGCCCACGCACTTCACATGAAGAGCGAATACGCGCTACAGTCTTAAACCCGTCCCCTTCGCAAGGAGACCCGGCGAAATGAATCGCGATCTTCGTTTGCAACACCCGCTCGTTCAACGTCTGCACGACGCCCGTCGCGTGACGGATACGTTGTTTGCCGTCGTCAAACCCGAACATCTGTACGAAAGACCGATCCGCGAACGTCACCGCATCGTCTTTTATATCGGCCATCTCGAGGCTTTCGACCACAACCTGTTCGCAGGCCGCCTGTTCCCGCTGCCGGTGTTCGATACCAACCTCGACAAGCTGTTCGCGTTCGGCATCGACCCGGTCGATGGTGGATTCCCGACCGATCAACCGTCCGACTGGCCGTCGCTCGACGTCGTGCGCGATTACGCGCAGCGTGCGCGTGCGCAAATCGACCATGCGCTTGCGACATTCGATTTCGACGCAGACAACGTCTCGACGAATTCGCCTGCACAACTGATGCAGGTCGCGATCGAGCACCGGCTCATGCACGCGGAAACGCTCGCGTACATGCTGCATCAGTTGCCGCTCGAGCAGAAGCTCGCACCGGCGCGCGCATCGCAATCGGCCACTGCCGGCAAGGTTGCGCACGCAACGACGATGGTTCACGTGCCTGCGGGCCGCGCCACGCTCGGCATGTCGCGCGAGAGCGGCCAATTCGGTTGGGACAATGAATACGGCGAACAGCACGTCGACGTCGACGCGTTCGAAATCGACCGCTACATGGTAACGAACGGCGAATTCCTGCAGTTTGTCGATGCCGGCGGCTACGGCAATCGCGCGTACTGGTCCGACAAGGACTGGGCGTGGAAAGAAGCGGAGCACATCGAGCATCCGGTGGGCTGGACGCGCGATAAAAACGGCTGGACTTTGCGCACGATGTTCGACGAAGTGCCGCTGCCGCTCGATTGGCCTGTCTATGTGAGTCACGCGGAAGCCAGCGCATATGCTCGATGGACAGGCAAGGCACTGCCGACCGAAGCGCAATGGCAGCGCGCAATCGAAGGCATGCCACAGGCCGACGCGCTGCCCGGCAACTTCGATTTCCGCAGCTGGGATCCGCAGCCTGTACATGCGCATCCGGGCAACGTAAGCAGGTTCGGCGCCGAAGGCATGTTCGGCAATGGATGGGAATGGACGCAGTCGCTATTCGAACCGCTGCCCGGCTTCGAAGCGTTTCCGTTCTACCTCGGCTACTCGGCGAACTTCTTCGACGGCCAGCACTATGTAATCAAGGGCGGGTCGGCGCGCACCGCGCAATGCATGCTGCGGCCGACGTTTCGCAACTGGTTTCAGCCGCGGTATCAGTATGTTTATGCTGGCTTCAGGTGCGTGAAGAACTAACTAATGAAGCAAAAGGCGAGGCGAATTTTGGCCTTTTGCTTTAATGCGAATCGCAGCTGCCCTTCGATCCTGCGTAGCGTGTACGGCAGCTTCCAAGGTACTGCGGCTGTGCGAGCTATCGTGGCGGTCTGTAGGCCCTCGGCTCTTGCTGACATCGGGGCGGCCTCGGTTCCAAGTAAGGAGCGTGTAATTGCTGACGGTGCGGCCATCGAGCGGTTGGACGCTAATTCCTGCATCGAGCGAGCGCGGTTGTCGCTGCCCCATGTACACCGACAGAACCACTGCCGCAATCATGCCGATCAGTTGCCCAATGCCGAACCCACCACCCTCTTTCACGAAATCCGCATGCAGGTTGTCGCTCTCCGACGTCTGCGGCACCGGCGGTGGCACACGCGGCTCGAATCCAACCACGACGACGTTCGGCTATGACCGGAACGACGCTACGATCTATGCCGGCAATGACCTCGTCATCGCAGCCGGCCAGATCAATAACACATTCGGCAATCTGCTCGCGGGCCACGGCATCGTGATCGGCGGCGTCGGCTCGACCGTCAGTTCGACGACACCCGCATTGGAAGTCTCGCGGATTGCACATGCGTTGGCGTTGAAGTCTCCCCTCATCTTTTGCCAGGCTTGTTCGTGCGCTTGGCCTACGCTTGCCCCAATTTGACGTGGCTCGAAGATTTCCCTTTGTTTGAATCTCTGTTTGTGCGCTGGCCAGAGACCGTCGCGGGAAAGATAGTCGCGCGCAACGTGCCTGGGCCCGGGTTGACGCTCGGTGAGAACGTCCTTCGGCGCTTCAAGCTATAACATTCTTTCTGGCTGCACGCATGAAGTACCTTTCACGCCGGAGGAACCCGGCTCTTATGCGCGAATCTCCGCGCGCATAGACGAAAGAAAGCAAAGCTTCCAACAGGTCCCATCATGACTTAAGACTGCTGTTTCGAGCCAATGCCTCCCGGTTCGAGCACTGCCAGGAGCATTAAGGTAACCGACGTTGTGATACGCGACCCACGCGATGTCAGCGCGCGCAATGACTTCAGGCTTTGTGACTTGCCATTGATAGCGCGTACCGTTTGCAAAGACATCCTTTACCAGCATTATGAATTCGTGCGCCGAATAACGTGTCCCGTTCTCGAAGGCAAAGAATCCTGATGCAAGCAACCCGTTTGCGGCTTCCCACTTCTGGGCAGCGAGCAACTCAAAAAATTTGTCTAGCGTGCTGATAACTTCGTCGTTCAATTTCTTGCCCTCTCCCAAAGCGGAGTCGTAGGAGACTCAACCAGACGCTAACGGCCATCGACAAGCTTCGCCGTCTTGTCGTCGATCACGACGATGGCGTCGACGAGGCTGGCCTTGGTCCACCCGGCCGCAAAGAATGCGCGACCGACGCATCGGCCGCGTGACCGCGGTTGACGGCCATATCGTGCACAAGACGCGCCAGCGCATCGAGCTTCGCATCGAAGTTCGCTTTCCCGCTGCGGATCTCGAGGATCTGTTCGTCGGTGAGGTCGGTCTTTTTGCCGATCATCGTACGCACGGCAAGCCAGTACTGGCATCGGTTCACTTCGCTCACGACCAGATTGATCACTTCGCGCGCCTTGCCGTTCAAGCTGCTCTTGCCATTCTGAAGCGCCAGATAGTTGCCGAGTGCGTGCTCCGGATACTCCCTCGTCGCGTACAGGTTCGGCACCGAGCCGAAGCCCTTTTGCAACTGGTCGAAGATCATCCAATTGGCGTGGGGAAACTTCCTTTCGTATCGGGACGGCGATTGTTGTCATGATGCGAGGTGTTTCTGATCGGGCATGGGCGAGTTGTATTCGATCGGAAGCCCATTGCCTGCTGCGATATCGGGAAACCGCCTTTCGACGGAGCTCTGTCAATTCGCGACTGTGTGGACTGCGTGTACGATCACGTCGGCGACGACGCCCGGGTTCGAGACGGTAACGGCGTGCGAAGCGTCGACCTCGATCACGGTCGATTGCGCCCGCTCGGCTTCGAACTTC